>NZ_JAGPYA010000020.1:0-110110 GCF_018070245.1 Micromonospora sp. M61
GGGTGGGCGGGGGCCGTTTGGGGGGGCGGGTTGCGGTCGGGGCGCACGTCAGTGCTCGGTTGGTGGGGCGGCCGGGCAGCTTCACGCATCGGCGGATGCAGTTTTTCACACAGGACTTCCGGCTTTAGCTACCGTTCAGTAACGTCCGCCACACAGGAGCGCGACCGGGGTCGGATGTGTCGAATGCCGACATGGTGGTCGTGCCCCACCGGCGCCGACGATGGCAGCACCCCGGCCCATTCGGGTGCGGACGAACCGGAGGTCACCGTGCAGGACATCCTCGAAGCGATCATGGCGGCGGAGGAATCGAACGACCCGGACCGCGAGCTCGCCGGCGTCGCCGGGCTGCCCGTACCGGAGAGCTACCGGGGTGTGGTGGTCCGCGCCGAGGAGTCCCGGATGTTCGACGGCATGGCCACCCGGGACAAGGACCCGCGCAAGGCGCTGCACGTGCAGGAGGTGCCGACGCCGGAGCTGGCGCCGGGCGAGGCACTGATCGCGGTGATGGCCAGCGCGATCAACTACAACACCGTGTGGACCAGCATCTTCGAGCCGGTGTCCACCTTCAAGTTCCTCCAGCGCTACGGCCGGCTCTCCGAGCTGACCCGCCGGCACGACCTGCCGTACCACGTGGTCGGCTCGGACGCGGCCGGCGTGGTGCTGCGCACCGGCCCCGGGGTGACCCGGTGGGCACCCGGCGACGAGGTGGTCGCGCACTGCCTCTCCGTCGAGTTGGAGGACGCGGCCGGGCACGACGACACCATGCTCGACCCGCAGCAGCGGATCTGGGGCTTCGAGACCAACTTCGGCGGGCTGGCCGAGATGGCGGTGGTCAAGGCCAACCAGCTGATGCCGAAGCCGCGACACCTGAGCTGGGAGGAGGCGGCCAGCCCGGGGCTGGTCAACTCCACCGCGTACCGGCAGCTCGTCTCGCACCACGGTGCCAACATGAAGCAGGGCGACGTGGTGCTGATCTGGGGCGCCTCCGGTGGCCTCGGCGGGTACGCCACCCAGATGGCGCTCAACGGCGGCGCGATCCCGGTCTGCGTCGTCTCCTCGCCGGAGAAGGCCGAACTGTGCCGCCGGATGGGCGCGGACCTGGTCATCGACCGGGCCGCGGAGGGCTTCCGGTTCTGGAAGGACGAGGAGACCCAGGACCCGGACGAGTGGAAGCGCCTGGGCGAGCGGATCCGCGAACTGACCGGCGGCGAGGACCCGGACATCGTCTTCGAGCACCCAGGTCGGGAGACCTTCGGCGCCAGCGTCTACGTGGCCCGGCGCGGTGGCACCATCGTCACCTGCGCGTCCACCAGCGGTTTCCAGCACCAGTACGACAACCGCTACCTGTGGATGCACCTCAAGCGGATCGTCGGCAGCCACTTCGCCAACTACCACGAGGCGTGGCAGGCCAACCGCCTTGTCGCGCTGGGCAGGGTGCACCCGACGGTGTCCCGCACCTACCCGCTGGAACAGACCGGTCAGGCCGCGTACGAGGTGCACCGCAACGCCCACCAGGGCAAGGTCGGGGTGCGCTGCCTGGCACCGACCGACGGCCTCGGCGTACGCGACGGGGAGTTGCGGGCCCAGCACGAGGACGCGATCAACCGGTTCCGGGGGCACTGACCGGCGCAGGCCGGTTCTGGCGGGCACTGACCGGCGCACGGCCGGTTCCGGGGGCACTGACCGGCGCACGGCCGGTTCTGGCGGGCACTGACCGGCGCACGCCGGTTCGGGGCACTGACCTGGACACCAGCCGGACGGATGAGCGGTGGATGGCCAATGCGGTGATCGGCCATTGTTCTTCCAACCCGATTAGCGTGCGGTTGCTCGGATCGAACAAAGGGCCTCGGGGTAACCCCGGGGCCCTTTTCCGGATCACGCGGCATGGTGCCCGTCCCGCCCGGGACCTGCCAAGATCGCCGATTGGTCCGGCTCTGCCGATCGCGGAAGTTGACCATGTAAAGAGGGCACGAAAGCTCCGCACCGCTCTTGCGAAGCACCCTGGGGCGTCTGCCAGTATGTCCCAATGCCCCAGCAGCAGTCCTCCCCTCTCGCGTTCTTCGATAACGCGAACTCGCAGCCAGATTTCACCGTAGGCCTACGCGGATACAACACTCACCAGGTCGACGACTTCCTCGGCCGGATGACCGCCGCGCTGACCCAGTCCGAGCAGGCCCGTGCCGAGGCCGAGCAGCGGATGAACGACGCCCAGCGTCGGCTCCGCCAGGCCGAGCAGCGCATGAGCGCGCTGGAGCAGAAGCTCACCGACACGAACAAGCAGCTCGAAGAGAACAGCCGGCCCACGCTCTCCGGGCTCGGCACCCGGGTCGAGCAGATCCTCCGGCTCGCCGAGGAGCAGGCCAACGACCACCGCAACGAGGCCAAGCGCGAGTCGGAGGGCATCCTCTCCGCCGCCCGCCTCGAGGCTCGCGAGATCACCGACAAGGCACGTGCCGAGGCCGCGGCCATGAAGGCCAGCGCCGAGCGCGAGGCCGGCAACCTGCGTACGGCCGCCGAGCGCGAGGCCGCCGAGGTCCGGGTGCAGGCCCGCCGCGAGGCCGACACGCTGCGCGCGGACGCCGACCGCGAGACCAAGCAGCTTCGCACCGTCACCGCGCACGAGGTGGCCGAGCTGAAGTCGACAGTCGAGCGGGAGGTGGCCACCCTCCGCGCCACCGCCGAGCGCGAGATCACCCAGCAGCGGGCCAAGGCCGCCCGCGAGGCTGAGGAGAAGCGCGCCGAGGCGACCAAGCTGCTGACCGACGCGCGGGACAAGCGGGACAAGGACCTTCAGGCCCTGGAGCTCCAGCTCGCCGAGCGGCGGGAGAAGGCCGAGCGCGAGGAGTCCGAGCGCCACGCCGCCCAGGTCGCGCAGACCCAGAAGCTGGTCAGCGAGGCCGAGCAGCGTGCCCGGGCCGCGCAGGAGCGTGCCAAGGAGATCGAGCAGCGCGCCGAGGCCCGGCGGGTCGAGTCGGAGCGCAACGCCGCCGAGACGGTCGACAAGGCCAAGGCGCACTCCGAGAAGACGCTCAACGAGGCCAAGGCCGAGTCGCAGCGCCTGCTCACCGAGGCCCGCACCGAGGCGGAGCTGACCACGCAGGCCGCCCGCCGCGAGGTCGATGACCTCACTCGGCAGAAGGACGCGGTCACGTCGCAGCTGGGCCAGATGCTCTCCGGACTCGCCGGCATCGTTCCGGGCATGCCGGCCGCTGCCGCTCCCGCGCCCAAGCCGGAGGCCAAGAAGACCGAGGGCGGTCAGGACCGGGTCCCCGCGGAGTCCGCTGGCTGACGCGAGGCCGTCAGGTCGGGGCATCGAACGGCGCGAGGTGACACCGGGTGACCGGTTCCACCTCGCGCCGTATGCGTTTCCCAGTTCGTGGAATCTCCCGCTCGCAACGGAGTGAAGTAGCTCGCACAAGGCCCGTCCGTATCGCCCCAGCAGGGCCCGTTGCGTGTGAGGATGGGGGCATGTCGCACGGCGAGGAACTGTTCGCTCTCGGCGGGGACGTGACGACGGAGCCCAGCTTCGAGTCCGCTCTGCGGGGGTACGAGAAGAAACAGGTCGACCGGTATGTCGCGCGTGCCGAGCACGAGATCGCGACCCTCGCCTCCGAACGGGAACAGGCGTACACACAGATCCACAAGCTCGCCGGCCAGGTCGAGGTGCTGCAACGCGACCTGACTCAGGTGCGCAAGCAGATGAACGTGGTGGACCGCGCCTCGTTCCGGCACCTCGGTCCGCGGGTCGAGTCGATCCTCACTCTCGCGGAGGAGCAGGCCGAGCAGATCCTGGCCGATGCGAACGGGGAGATCGAGGCCCGCCGCAACGCCGCTGAGCACATCATCGAAGAGGCCCGCGAGCAGGCATCGCGGGCTCTGAAGGACTTCGAGATCGCCCTCGCCGCGCGCCGCGCGGAGGAGGAGCGGCACAGCACCGCCAAGCGGGCCGAGGCGGACGCGACCCTGCGGGCTGCCAAGGACGAGTCGGCACAGCTGCGTAAGGCGGCGCAGGACGCGCTGGCGAAGGCCCAGCAGGAGGCCACCCAGCTACGCGACTCCGCCAAGGAGATCCACACCCGGGCCCAGCAGGAGTCGACCAAGCTGCGCGAGTCGGCTCGTGAGGCACTGGTCAATGCCCGGCAGGAGGCCAGCGACCTGCGCGAGGCGGCCAAGGAGGTGCACGCCAAGGCCCTCCAGGAGGCCAAGCGGCTCGCCGACGCCGCGACCGAGGCCGGCCGTGCCACCCACGCCAAGGCGCAGCAGGAGGCCAAGCAGATCATCGACGACGCGTCGATGGCTGGCCGTGCCACCCGCGCCAAGGCCCAGCAGGAGGCGGAGCGGCTGACCACGCAGGCCTCCGAGTCGGCCAAGCGCAACCGCGCCGAGACCGAGGCGTACGTGCAGCGGATGCGCGCCGAGACCGAGGGGTACGTCAAGCACGCCAGG
This sequence comes from Micromonospora sp. M61, assembly GCF_018070245.1. Lineage (NCBI taxonomy): Bacteria > Bacillati > Actinomycetota > Actinomycetes > Micromonosporales > Micromonosporaceae > Micromonospora > Micromonospora sp. M61. The sequence goes on from NZ_JAGPYA010000020.1 coordinate 4,447, forward strand.
GCGCAGACCCAGCAGGAGCTGGGCGCGTGGCGGGCCGGGGTGGAGCAGGAGGTCAACTCCCGGCGGGAGGCGGCCGACCGGGAGCTGGCGCAGCGGCGGGCCACGGCCGAGCAGGAGTACGCCAAGCGTCGCGACGAGCTGGAAAAGCAGCACAAGTCCCGCCAGCAGGAGCTGGAGACCGGGTTCACCAGCCGTCAGCAGGAGATGGAGACGGCTTTCACCGCTCGCCGCGACGAGCTGGAAGCCGAATACTCCGGCCGCAAGAACGAGCTGGAGACCGAATACACGGCCCGCAAGAACGAGATCGAGCAGGGCGCGGCCGGGATCCGGCAGGCTGCCGAGCAGGCCGCGGCGGCGCTGCGCCAGCGGTCCGAGGCGGAGGCCGCCGAGCTGCTGCGCCGGGCCGAGACCGAGGCCGGCGACAAGCGCCGCAAGGCCGACGAGCATGTCGCCGCCTCCCGCCGGCAGTTCGAGGAGTACGCGGCCACCACCCAGCAGCACCTGGCCACCACTCAGCAGCACCTGGCGGCCACCCAGCAGGAGTCGGCGGCGGGCCGGCAGCAGCTCGCCCAGGTGATGTTGGAGATCGCCCAGGCCCAGCAGCAGCTCGCTGACCTTCGGCAGGAGACGTGGAAGTCCCGGCAGGAGTCCGACGAGCTCCAGCGGCAGATGGCTGAGCTGCGGTTGCAGAGCGTCGCGGGGCCGATCGACGGCCCGACCGCGCCGGCCGCCGGTGACGGTGCGAGCCGGAGCGCGGCTGACGACGGGGACGACGGCGCGACCGTGTCCCGCGCGGCGACCGTCCCTGACGCGGCGACCGTCTCAGATGCGGCGACCGTCGATGCGGGCACGCCGGCCGGGTCGGGTGCGGCTACCGGCCTCAAGACCGAGCCTGCCGACACCCGGCAGCCGGTGAACGCCGGGGCCGAGGGTGCCGGGCAGTCCACGACCCGACCGGTGGCCGAGCCGGTGACCACCGTCGACGGAGGCGCGGCCAGCGCCGGGGTGGACGGGGAGCCCACCGTGGCCGCCGTTCCGGGCGAGGGTGGCCGTGGCGCCAAGCCGACCAAGATCACCAGCACCGGTGAGAACGGCAAGCGGCCCAGCAAGCCGACCACCGACGAGCGCAGCGCCAAGCCCAGCAAGGTCACCATCGAGAAGGACTGACGGCCGGCGTCGCCAGCCGCATGACCCACGCGAGCATCGAGATCTTGGACAGTTTCCGTTACCCGGGCCTGCCGCGCTAACGGAAACTGTCCAAGATCTACGCGTCGGCGGGAGCTAGATGATGTCGGGTGGTGGGTCGAGGCACGGACGCCGGCTGGGCGGGCACACGGAACACCAGGTTGACGACCTTGTGGTCGATAGCGACCATGAAGTCGCTACGCTGCTGACGCGCTGAGAGATGATCAGAAACAGCCGTCGATGCCGCCGGTCGTCCGACGGCTCGAGCCGGGAGGTCCCTGGTGCCACAGCACGACCCGTCGGCTGATGATCCGGACGCGACGCCCGATCCCCCGTCGACCGAGACCGCACCGGTCGACACACCACCGCCGGTGCCGGTGCCCGCTCCGGGAATCGACCCGGACGAACCGCCGGCGGTCCCGTCCGGAAAGTTCGGCACTCCGGGGCGCCCGCTGCGCCGCAGCAGCTTCCTGATCGGCTTCACTGGCGCGTTGGGCGTGCTGCTGGCGTACACCCTTTATCTGGGGATTCGCAATGCCGGCGGCATCCTGGTGCTGGTGGTGATCGCGCTCTTCCTGGCGGTCGGTCTCAACCCGGCGGTGGTCCGACTACGCCGCTGGGGCGTGCCGCACGGCCTGGCGGTGGCGGGGGTCGCGTTGACCGTGGTGCTGCTGCTCTGCGGCGGCGTGGTCGCGCTGGTCCCGCCGATCGTCACCCAGTCGGGGCAGTTCATCGACCAGATCCCGAGCCTGCTCGACGAGTTGCGCCGCAATCCGACGGTCAACGACCTGGTGGAGCGGTACGACGTGGTGGAGCGGGTGCAGGGCGCTGCCAACGCGCAGACCATCGGGCGGGCCCTCGGCGGGGTGCTCGGCGGTGCTCAACTGATCTTCGGCACGGTGTTCCGGACGCTGACCGTGCTGGTGTTGACGATCTACTTCCTGGCCTACTTCAACAAGTTGCGCTCGCTGGGCTACTCGCTGGTGCCCCGCTCTCGGCGGGAGCGGGTGCAGCTGATCGGCGACGAGATCCTGGCCAAGGTCGGCGCCTACATGGTCGGGGCGCTGAGCATCGCGGTGCTGGCCGGCGCGACCACCTTCGTGTTCGCGTTGATCGTCGGCCTGCCGTACCCGTTCGCGCTGGCCGTGGTGGTCGCGGTGACCGACCTCATCCCGCAGATCGGCGCGACCCTGGGCGCGGTGATCGTGAGCCTGGTCGGCTTCGCGTCCGACCTGCCCACCGGCATCGCCTGTGCGGTCTTCTTCCTCATCTACCAGCAGGTGGAGAACTACCTGATCTACCCGAAGGTGATGCGGCGCTCGGTGGAGGTCAACGAGGTGGCCGCCCTGCTCGCCGCACTGCTCGGGGTGGCGCTGCTGGGCGTGGTGGGCGCGTTGATCGCCATCCCCACGGTGGCCGCGCTGCAACTGATCCTGCGCGAGGTGGTGCTGCCCCGCCAGGAGCGGCGCTGAGCCGTCAGTCGCCCGGCTGCGGCACGGGCGTGTCCGCGAACGAGGCCACCGTCCGGTCGGCGTACGCGCTGACGTCGCCGGCCTCCATCGGGCCGTCCCAGGTCGTCGGGAGCGGCACCTCGACGGCCGGGTTGACCCGCCGGACGATCTCGTCGAGCACCGTCTCCGCGTCGCCCACCCAGAGGTGCTTGGCACCCGGGACGCCGACCACCTCGGCCTGCGGCACCGCAGCGAACCGCTCCCGCGCCTCGGCCGGGCGCAGGTAGTCGTCGAACTCCGGCACCAGCGCCGTCAACGGGCGACCCGAGGCGGCCCAGGTGGCCAGATCCTCCGGGGCCGAGAAGCGCAGCGGCGGGGAGAGCAGGATCGCACCGGCGATCGCCGGGTCGCAGCCGTACTTCAACGCCAGGTCGGTGCCGAACGACCAGCCGACGAGCCAGATGTTGGGCAGCTCGGCGAACTCCGCGTACTCGATGGCGGCGGCAACGTCGTACCGCTCCCCCACCGCGCCGTCGAACGCACCCTCGCTGGTGCCGCGCATGCTGCTGGTGCCCCGGGTGTTGAACCGCAGCACGGCCAGGTCGGCCAGCGCGGGCAGCCGCCAGGCCGCCTTGCGGAACACGTGGCTGTCCATCATCCCGCCGTGCGTGGGCAGCGGGTGCAGGCAGACCAGGGTGGCCACCGGCGGCCGGTCGGCCGGTAGTGCCAACTCGCCGACCAGCCGCAGACCATCGGCGGTGTGCAGCTCGATGTCCTCCCGGCGGCCGGGCAGGATCGACGACGCGCGGATCGCTGTGCTCACCGCCCAAGTCTGGCGCGAAGTCGCCGCCACCGCCCGCCCAGGCGGTAACAGGGTGATCCAGGTCGCTCAGCCGTGGCGCGAGGCGCCCCGGACAGGTCGCTCAGCCGTGGCGCGAGGCGGCCCCGGGCAGTCGCTCAGTAGCGCGGGGCGCCCCGGCCGCGCTGCACCGCCGGGCCGCGTCGCTCCCTGGCACGCCAGCAACCGCTGTGCCAGTGCCGCCGGTCGGTCAGATCACCCAGACCGTCTGCCGGCCAGGCCACCAGGTGCGCCACCCCGGGTGGGATCTCCTGGTTACAGCCGGGGCAACGGTACGTCTTGACCGACGCGCCCGCCCCGATGCCGCGCACCTGCCAGGCGCCGTCGGTCCACTGCTGCACCGAGGCGACACCCTGCCGGACGCGGTCGGCGTCCAGGTTGGCGTTCTCGTCCCGGCGAGGGCGATTGCGACGGGGGCTCACGGTCACCAAGCGTACGGTCCGTCGGAGCGGACGGCCCGGGGCGGTCACCAGGTCGCGGGTCGGTCCAGGTGCTCGGCGACCCGCACCCCGAGCAGCACTGTCGTCGCGTCCGCCTCGCTGAGACTCAGCTCGTGGTTCAAGGCGGTGAACAGCTGGGCCCGAGGGATGTCCAGGAGTTCCAGCCGGGCGACGGCGGGGTCGTATGCGGTGTCGTGAGCGGGGTCGTAATAGGCGGGTCTACCGTCGATCATCCGGTTAGCCGGCGCCTTGGCCATCAGGGTGGTGCCCGCGTACTGGAACTCGACAGTCACCCCTCTGCCCTGGTCGTCGCTCACGCGCAGCATCACCGCGTACGCCGCCGGGAAGGTGCCCACGACCATCGAGCAGGTGGCGAACTGGACACCGGCCGGCAGGTCGGTCAACCGAACCGGACCGGCGCACCCGTACGCCCGATCGAGCCGCAACGCGGCGGCGGCTTCGTACAGGGGGCTCTCGTCCGGGCCGGACACGCTGGCTGCGGCGTACACGCCGGGAGTCGGCTGCCAGTAGCGTCGCCAGATCGGCACACCGTCCGGCCCGTCTGCGTGTGCCACCGTTCCGTCGTAAGGGTTGCCAGGGAGTCCCTCCACCGGCGGTGGGGTCCAAGCACCGATGGTTCGCAACAACTCGGCCGAGGTCAGCTCTACGGTGACCGTCCGGCCACCCACGTCGATCTTCGCGGTCTCCCTGCCGCCGCCGACGTTCCACTCCAGGAACCGGGAGCCACCCGGGGCGAGGCCGATGTGCAGCAGCGCGGGATCCTTGCCGATCTGGTCAGGCCGGGCCGCCGCACCCGGAGCGCCGGCCACCAGCGGCGGCAGGAAGGCAACAGTGGTCTCGGCCGAGCCGGGAGTGACAGTGGGACCGAGGCCGGGCAGGCCACCCAACGGCCCGGCGACCACGCCGGCACCGAGCAGCGCGATCACGCCCAGGGTGGCACCAGCGGAGACACGCCGCCGACGTACCCGGGTACGCCCCCGGCGCACCGCGCCGACCAGCAGCCGGTCGGTGTCCACGGTGCCCTCGGCACGGTCCCGCAGGGTTTGGACGATCCGCTCGTCGAGGTCGGTCACTGTCGGCTCCCGTTCGTGGCCGGGGCACCGCAGCGCTCCCGGAGGTTGGCGAGCGCCCGCATCGCGTGGGTGCGGACGGTGACCGGCGAGCAGTCCAGGATCTGGGCGATCGTCGCGTCGTCGAGGTCCTCGTAGAAGCGCAGCACCAGCACCGCCCGCTGGCGTTCGGGCAGGCCGAGGATCAGCCGCCACATCTCGTCCCGGTCGGCCGCCTCGCGGCCGAGGTCGCCACGCTGCGCCCGGTCGGCGAAGGTGTCGACGACCAGTTCGCGGTTGGACCGGCGTCGCCACCAGGAGTTGTTGGCGTTGACCAGCATCCGACGTACGTACACGTCGGGCCGGTCGGCCCGCGAGATCTTGCGCCAGTGCACGTACGCCCGGGACAGCACCTCCTGGGTGAGGTCCTCGGCCCGGTGCTCGTCACCGGTCAGCAGCCGCGCCAGCCGGATCAGGGCCGGGCCGCGGCTGCCGACGTACTCCTCGAAGGTCACATCCCTCAGACGCGGCCGGGCCCCTCCGGCGTTGACCCGTCAGCGGTGCGAGTGGTCGCGGAAGCCGCGGCGGGTCTTGCGGCCCAGGTAGCCGGCGGTGACCAGGTGCTCCAGCAGCGGCGCGGGCGCGAAGCCCGGCTCGCGCAGCTCCAGGTACAGCTCGCGCTGGATCGCCAGCGACACGTCCAGCCCGACCACGTCGAGCAGCTCGAACGGGCCCATCGGGTAGCCGCAGCCCAGCTTCATGGCGTGGTCGATGTCGTCGGCCGTCGAGTAGCTGGCCTCCAGCATCTTCACCGCGTCGTTCAGGTAGGGGAAGAGCAGCGCGTTGACGATGAACCCGGACCGGTCGCCGCAGACCACGCCGGTCTTGCCGAGGGTGGCGCAGACCGCGCGGGCGGTGGCGGTGGCCTCCGGGGAGGTGCGGATGGTGCGGACCACCTCGACCAGCGGCATGACCGGTGCCGGGTTGAAGAAGTGCAACCCCACCACGTCGGCCGGCCGATGGGTGGCCATCGCCACGTCGATCACCGGCAGCGAGGAGGTGGTGGTGGCCAGCACGACGCCCGGCTTGCAGATCTCGTCGAGGCTTGCGAAGAGGGCCTTCTTGACGCTCAGCTCCTCGACCACCGCCTCGACCACCAGGTCGACGTCGGCGAGGTGGTCGAGCGTGGCCGACCAGCTGATCCGGCCGAGCGCGGCGTCCCGGTCGGCCTCGGCGAGCTTGCCCCGCACCACGCCCTTGTTCAGCGAGGTCTTCACGGCCTCGCAGACCTTCGCGGACTTCTCCATGCCGCGGGTCACCGAGACGACCTCGTAGCCGGCCTTGGCGAAGACCTCGATGATCCCGGTGGCCATCGTCCCGGAGCCCACCACGCCGACCTTCGTGATGGCCCGCGCGCCGTCGGCGACCGCGGCCTCCGTGGCCAGCGGCGTCGCCTCGTCCGGTACGACCACCGGCGAACCGGGCCGCTCGTAGGTGTAGAAGCCCCGACCCGACTTCCGGCCGAGCAGCCCCGCCGTGACCATCTGCTTGAGCAGCGGCACCGGGGCGTGCCGGCGGTCCCGCCCGCCGCGCCGGTACATGGTGTCCAGGATCTCGTACGCGGTGTCCAGGCCGATCAGGTCCATCAGCGCCAGCGGGCCCATCGGCAGGCCGCAGCCGAGCTTCATCGCGGCGTCGATGTCCTCCCGGGTCGCGTAGTGCGCCTCGAACATGCCGACGGCGTGGTTGAGGTAGCCGAACAGCAGCGCGTTGGCGATGAAACCGGCCCGGTCGTTGATGGTGACGTCGACCTTGCCGAGCCGGGCGCACAGCGCCTCGACGTCGGCGACCACCTCGGGCGAGGTGACGACAGTGCGGACCACCTCGACCAGCTTCATCACCGGCGCGGGGTTGAAGAAGTGGATGCCGATCACCTGGTTGGGCCGGCTGGTGGCCACCGAGATCTCGGTGACGCTCAACGAGGAGGTGTTGGTGGCGAGGATCGTCTCCGGCCGGCAGACCCGGTCCAGCTCCGCGAAGATCCGCTGCTTGAGGTCCAGGTGCTCGGGCACCGCCTCGATGACCAGGTCGACGGAGTGCAGCGCGTCCAGCCCGACCGCGAAGTGCACCCGCTCGTGCAGGGCGTCGCGGTCGGCGGCGGCGAGCTTGCCCTTGGCGACGGCACGGTCGGTGGAGCCGGCGAGGGTGGCCCGGCCGCGCTCCAGCGCCGGCTCGGAGATCTCGACGGCCACCACGTCGATGCCGTTACGGGCGAAGACCTCGACGATGCCGGCACCCATGGTGCCCAGCCCCACCACGCCAACGGTGCTGAAATCGCGCGCCACGACCGGCCTCCCCAGAGACTCCGCACGGCCACTGAACGGCCGCTAAGGTTATGCGCGCGAGTCTGCCACGTGACGCTGGGTTGTCGAGACGCCGTGGGATATTTCACCCACACCGCCGCAGGGTGCAGGGACGCGGCGGGCCTGGTGCTCAGACTGCCGTCAGGCGGTGGGCACGGTGGTCAGGGCCAGCAGCTCCGCGACGAACTCCGCCGGGCGCTCCAGGTGCGGGCTGTGACCACAGCCGGGCAGCACCACCTCGTGGTACGCGCCGCCGGCCGCCGCGTACCGCTCCAGCACCGCCCGGGTCTGGCCGACCATTGGCTGCGGTGGGCAGGCGTCCTCGCCCGGCCAGCCGGGCACGAGACCCAGCGAGCCCAGGTACGCCAGGTCGAACAGAGAGGTGTCCGAGACGATGACGTCGGCGTCGCCGCGTACCCAGGTGACCGGGGGCTTCTCGGCGACGGCCACCAGCTCGTCGGCGAGCCGGAAGAAGGTCGGCGCGAGCGCGTTGAGCACGCCGCGTTCCCCCGGTGCGGTGCCCGGCCAGTTCTCCGAGGGCACCGCCGTGCCCGGGTAGTTGTCGTCCCCGGTGGCGGTGGAGAGCACGGTGTCCAGCAGCAGATCCTCGTCCTCGACCAGCGAGGCGGGATCGGCCACGTAGGTGGCTCGCAGCACGGCACGCGGGCTGGCCGGGGCGTCCGCGCTGCGGTCACCGGCCGCGAGCCGGGCGACGAAGTCCGGGTTGGCCGTGCCGGCGCCGGTGCCGGCGAAGTCGGGGGTGGTCGGCGTGCCGGTCAGGTCACGGGTGCCGCCGAAGCCGTACGGAGAGACCGGTGCCGCGAGCAGCACCGCTCCCACCCGGTGCGGATGGTCGACCAGCAGTCGCATCGCCACCCCGCCACCGAGGGAGTGCCCGACCACCACCGGGCGGGCGTCGGCACCGAAGAGCGTCGGGTCGTCCAGCAGGGCCGCCACGTCGTCGGCGAAGTCGCGCAGGCCCCGGGTGGCGTCCACCGGTGCCGTCTCGGAGTCGCCGTACCCCCGCAGGTCGGGGGCGACCACCCGCAGCGTCGGCGGCAGCCGCCGCACCAGCGGCTCCCAGAACAGCGCTGACGAGCAGTTGCCGTGGATCAGCAGCACCGGCGTGCCGTCCGGCGGGCCGGCCACCCGTACCGCCTGGGTGATGCCGTTAGCCGTCACGGTCCGCTGCTCGGTCTCCATCCGCGGCATGCTGCCATGCGGGCCCCCGCCGGTCCAGGTGTCCGGCAGACACCCGGGGCGCGCACCGGGTGTGGTCCGCACTCAGCCCCGGCGTGTGCCGAGTGGGAGGAAGGGGCCCTCCCGTCTCAGCGACGCCCGCTCGGCGGCGCGGCCAACGGCAGCGGCAGCGTCGGTCGGACGTCCCGCCGCGACGGCCCGAAGCTGAGCCCCACCGGGTCGGTGAGCGCCACACCGGGATCGAACAGGCGCAGCTCGGTCCGGCCGAGCCGGATCACGTCGCCGTCGGAGAGCAGCTCGACCTCGCTGATCCGTCGGTCGTTGAGCCAGGTGCCGTTGGTGGAGCCCAGGTCCCGCAGGGACGGCCCCTCCGGGGTCAGCCACACCTCGGCGTGCCGACGACTCAGATGCGGGTCGGCGATGACCACGTGGCAGGTCGGTGCCCGACCGATCACCTGCGGCTCGCCCCGCAGTCGAAAGCTCGCACCGCGCATCGGCCCACCCGCGACCGTCAACAGCGGCATCAGTTCCGGATGTTCCTCCATGGAAAGTCAGCCCTCCACCCCACACCGTCACTCCGCGCGTCAGCCTGCCATCAGACGGTAATCGTCAATACCGACCGGCCGGTCAGCCTCTCGTCACCTCCCGGCCACCTGCCGTTCGACGATTCGGGCGGACCGCACCGGCCACCGCTACCCTGACCTGCACTGATCAACGATCGGTCGGGGTGGAGCGACTCCCGTCCCGCCGCCCGGATCGGGGACCTACCAGCGAGTAGTTTTCGGGTCTAGACTTCCGTCATGACGGCTGTGCATGTCCCGGGGACCCCGGTCATCGAGGAGGGCCAGCTGGTTTCGACCAGCCCGGCCACCGGCATCGAGGCCGGTCGCCTCCCGATCGCCACCGAAGACGAGGTGCGCCAGGCCGTCGACCGCGCCCGGGCCGCCGGCGAATGGTGGGCCGGGCTCGGCTTCACCGGCCGCCGCGACCGGCTGCTGCGGTGGCGCGCGCTGCTCGCCAAGCGGATCGAGCAGTTGGCCGAGCTGGTGCACGTCGAGGGCGGCAAGCCGGTCGCCGACGCGATCGTCGAGATCGTCACCGCGATCGAGCACATCGACTGGGCCGCCCGCAACGCCGGCCGCGTGCTCGGCCCACGCCGGGTGCGGTCCCGGCTCATCCTCGCCGAGTTCTCCGGTCACCTCGAATACCAGCCGCACGGCGTGGTCGGCGTGATCGGGCCGTGGAACTATCCCGTCTTCACGCCGATCGGCTCCGCCGCGTACGCGCTGGCCGCCGGCAACGCCGTGGTGCTCAAGCCCAGCGAATACACGCCCGCCGTCGGCCAGTGGCTGGTGGACAGCTTCGCCGAGGTGGTGCCCGAGCACCCGGTGTTCACCGCCGTGCACGGGCTGGGCGACGTGGGTGCCGCTCTCTGCCGCTCCGGGGTCAACAAGGTGGCCTTCACCGGCTCCACCGCGACCGCCCGCAAGGTGATGGCCGCGTGCGCAGAGACGCTGACCCCGGTGCTGATCGAGGGCGGCGGCAAGGACGCCATGATCGTCGACAGCGACGCCGACCTGGACGCCGCCGCGGAGGCCTGCGTCTGGGGTGGCATGACCAACGCGGGCCAGACCTGCATCGGCATCGAGCGGGTCTACGCCGTCGACTCGGTCTTCGACGCCTTCGTCGACAAGGTGGTGGCCCGCGCCGGTCAGCTGACCGTCGGGCCGGAGGGCACCGACATCGGCCCGATCACCATGCCCCGGCAGATCGACGTGATCCGCCGGCACATCGACGCCGCGATCGACTCCGGTGGGCGCGCCGTGCTCGGTGGCCCGAGCGCCGTGCAACCGCCGTACGTCCACCCGACCGTGCTCGTGGACGTGCCGGAGGAGTCGGCCGCCGTCCAGGAGGAGACCTTCGGCCCCACGTTGACCATCAGCCGGGTCCGCGACGCCGACGAGGCCGTCACCCGCGCCAACGCCCTGCCGTACGGCCTGGGCGGCTCGGTCTTCGGCCGACGGCGCGCGGTGGCCATCGCCCGGCGGCTGCGCTCCGGAATGGCCTCGGTCAACTCCACCCTGACCTTCGCCGGCATGTCCACCCTGCCGTTCGGCGGGGTGGGCGACTCCGGCTTCGGGCGGATCCACGGGGAGGACGGGCTGCGCGAGTTCGGCCGGGCCAAGGCGATCACCCGGCGTCGTGCCCGGTCACTGCTGCCGTCGATGACCTTCGAACGGACGCCGACCGACGTGGCCCGGCTCGTCAAGGCGATCAAGGTGATGTACGGAAGGTGAGTGTCAGATAGCCGATCTTCAAAGAAGATCGGCGAATCGACATGTGTGTACGGGTGGTTACGGCGGTACATTGCGTTAAATGGGCCCCAATCGATTGCGCTACCGCCTTGTCGACAGTGACCAGTCGTGGAGCGCCCGGCGACGTCAGCACCGTTCGGACTGGCTGGCGCGCACGTTCCCCGACATCGGCGACATGCACGTGGTCGATCTCGGCGGCCGGCTCGGCACCTGGCACCGTGCCACCGTCCGGCCGGCCCGGGTGACAGTCGTCAACCTGGAGAAACCCCCGGCCGTCGTGCCGGAGTGGGCCCACGTCGAGCAGGCCGATGCCTGCGACCTCCCTGCGCGCCTCGCCGGGGGCAGCTTCGACATGGTCTTCTCGAACTCGGTGCTGGAGCACGTGGGTGGGCACGAACGCCGGTTGCGCTTCGCCGCCGCCGTCCGCTCGCTGGCCGACCGGCACTGGGTGCAGACGCCCTACCGCTACTTCCCCATCGAGCCACACTGGATCGCGCCGGGCATGCAGTTCCTACCGGTGCGGCTGCGCACCGCGTTCGCCAGGCGGTGGCCGTTGGGGCACAAGCCGACCCGGAGCCACGACGCCGCCATCCACCAGGTGCTCTGGACCGAACTGCTGGACCGCTCGCAGATGCGCCACTACTTCCCGGACTCGACCATGCTGGTCGAGCGGGTGTTCGGCCTGCCCAAGTCGCTGATCGCGGTGCGTACCGGGAGCTGAGCCGCTCAGACCTACCGGGAGCTGAGCCGCTCAGAACAGCGTCAGCTCGTCCTTCTCGATGCCCCGCAGCTTGTCGTAGTTCACGACCACACACCGGATGCCCCGGTCGGTGGCGAGCACCCGGGCCTGCGGCTTGATCTCCTGCGCCGCGAAGACCCCGACAACCGGGCTGAGCAGCGGGTCACGGTTCATCAACTCGAGGTACCGGGTCAACTGCTCCACCCCGTCGATGTCGCCACGACGCTTGACCTCGACGGCGACCGAACCGGAGTTGGCGTCCCGGCACAGCAGGTCGACGGGGCCGATCGCGGTCATGTACTCGCGGCGGACCAGCGTGAACCCCTCACCCAACGCGCTGGGGTTGGCGGCCAGCAACTCCTGGAGGTGCGCCTCCACCCCGTCCTTGCGCAGGCCGGGGTCGACACCCAGCTCGTACGAGGTGTCCTGGAAGATCTCCTCAAGGGTGATCCGCAACTCCTCGCCAGCCTTGTTGACCACCCGCCACACACCGGGGGCCTCCTCCAGCCGACATGGCGGGCTCATCCAGTTCAACGGCTTGTACGCCCGGTCGTCGGCATGAATCGACACCGACCCGTCCGCCTTCACCATCAGCAACCGGGTGGCCAGCGGCAGGTGAGCCGAGAGCCGTCCGACGTAGTCCACCGAGCACTTCGCAATGACCAACCGCACCCGACGAGGGTAGCCGAGCACCCACCGGTCGCCAGCGAGCGGCACTGGCGCGTCGATGCGATGCTGAAGACGTGTTCGAAGTTCTCACCGGCACTGGCCTCGCCGCATCGGCGGGCCTGAACGCCTACATACCCCTGCTCATCCTCGGTCTCCTCGGCCGTTACACCGACCTGATCGACCTGCCCAGCGGCTGGACCTGGCTCGGCAACGGCTGGGTCATCCTCATCATGGCGGTGCTGCTCGCCGTCGAGATGGTGGCGGACAAGGTGCCCGTGGTCGACCACATCAACGACATGGTGCAGACCGTGGTCCGGCCCACCGCCGGCGGCCTGGCCTTCGGCGCCGGTTCCTCGTCGGAGACCGTGACGGTCAGCGACCCGGGGAGCTTCTTCTCGTCCCACCAGTGGGTGCCGGTCGTCACCGGCGTGCTGCTGGCGTTGGGTGTGCACCTACTCAAGTCCGCGGCACGACCCGTCATCAACGCGACCACCGCCGGGTTCGGCGCCCCGGTCGCGAGCACCGCCGAGGACGCCACCAGCGTGGTGGTCTCCCTGGTGGCGATCATCCTGCCGGTGTTGGTGCTGGCTTTCCTGCTGGGCCTGGTGGTCTTCATCTTCTGGTTCTTCCGGCGACGCTCCGAGCGCCGCCGGGAACGCGACGCGGCCCGCGCCGCCGGCTTCCGCGTCTGACGACTGATCGACGGGTCAGGGCAGGTCGTTGGCGCGGCGGATGACGGTGACCAGGTCGTCGATGATGCCGGTGAGGGCGAAGTCCTTCGGGGTGAAGACCCGGGCGACGCCGGCGGCCCGGAGCGTGTCCGCGTCGCCGGCGGGGATGATGCCGCCCACCACCACCGGCAGGTCCGCCCGGCCGGCGGCGCGCAGCCCGTCGAGCACCGCCGGCACGGCGGCCAGGTGTGACCCGGAGAGCACGGACAGCCCGACCAGGTCGACGTCCTCCTCGACGGCGGCGGCGACGATCTGCCCCGCCGTCAGCCGGATGCCCTGGTACACGACCTCGAAGCCGGCGTCGCGGGCGCGTACAGCGATCTGCTCGGCGCCGTTGGAGTGCCCGTCCAGGCCGGGTTTGCCGACCAGCAGCCGCAGCCGGCCGCTGCCCAGCTCGCGGGCGGTGGCGGCGACCCGCTCGCGGACGGCGGCCAGGCCGGGGTCGCCGCCGCTGCCGGTGGCGCCGGCCAGGCCGGTCGGTGCGCGATACTCGCCGAAGACCTGGCGCAGCGCGCCGGACCACTCGCCGGTGGTCACCCCGGCCCGCACGCACTCCAGGGTGGCCGGCATCAGGTTGGTGGTGGTCGCGGCGTCCGCGCGGAGCCGGGCGAGGGCCGCGTCGACGGCGGCCGCGTCCCGGTCGGCCCGCCACCGGCGTACGCCCTCGGTGGCGGCCGCCTCGACCGCGGGGTCGACCTGCTCGACGGCTTCCGCGCCGGCGGCGGTCAGCGGGGAGGATTCGGTTTCGGTGTACCGGTTGACCCCGACCACCACGTCGGCACCGGACTCCATCCGCCTGCGGCGTTCGGCCAGCGACCCGACCAGCGCGCTCTTGAGGTAGCCGGTCTCCACGGCGGCGACCACGCCGCCCAGCTCCAGCACCTTGTCCAGCTCGACCCGCGCCCCGGTGACAATCTCGTCGACCAGCGCAGTCATCACGTGCGAGCCGGCGAAGAGGTCGGGATATTCGAGCAGATCCGACTCGTACGCCAGGACCTGCTGCATCCGCAACGACCACTGCTGGTCCCAGGGGCGGGGCAGGCCGAGCGCCTCGTTCCAGGCGGGCAGCTGCACCGCGCGGGCCCGGGCGTCGCGGGACATCGTCACGCCGAGCATCTCCAGCACGATGCGCTGGATGTTGTTCTCCGGCTGCGCCTCGGTGAGGCCCAGCGAGTTGACCTGCACCCCGTAGCGGAACCGGCGTTGTCTGGCCTCGGTGACCCCGTACCGGTCCCGGGTGATCTCGTCCCAGAGCACTCCGAACGCGCGCATCTTGGCGATCTCCTCGACGAAACGCACCCCGGCGTTGACGAAGAACGAGATCCGCTGGACCACGTCGCCCATCCGCTCGGCCGGCACCTGGCCGGAGTCACGGACCGCGTCGAGGACGGCGACCGCGGTGGCCAGCGCGAAGCCGACCTCCTGCACGGGCGTGGCCCCGGCCTCCTGGAGGTGGTACGAGCAGATGTTGACCGGGTTCCACCGGGGCATCTCCCGCAGCGTGTACGCCACCACGTCGGCGGTGAGCCGCAGGGACGCCGCTGGCGGGAAGATGTACGTGCCTCGGGACAGGTACTCCTTGATGATGTCGTTCTGCGTGGTGCCCGAGCAGCGGGCCAGCTCGGCGCCCTGCTCCGTCGCCACGGTGCCGTAGAGGGCGAGCAGCCACATCGCCGGGGCATTGATGGTCATCGAGGTGTTCGTGTCGGCGAGCGGGATGCCGTCGAAGAGCGCCCGCATGTCGCCGAGGTGCGCCACTGGCACGCCCACCCGGCCGACCTCGCCGGAGGCGAGCTCGTGGTCCGGGTCGTACCCGGTCTGGGTGGGCAGGTCGAAGGCGACCGACAGGCCGGTCTGTCCCTTCGCCAGATTGCGGCGGAAGAGGGCGTTGCTCGCGGTCGCCGACGAGTGGCCGGCGTAGGTACGCATCACCCACGGGCGGTCCCGCTCGGGCAGCCGTCCCGGAAATGCCGTCTCGTCCATGGCCGGAGTTTAAGTTACCGCCCAGTAAAAGGGGCTGTGGAAAACCACACAGGTCCATGTCGGGGACATCCGGGTGCGAAGCACCCGCAGTGGCGCGCACCGCCACACCCCGGGCACCGGGTCAGCAGGGTCAGGACGCACACTGGACGGCATGGATGACGAGCTGGCCATCTCCGTCCGAGGGCTGCGCAAGGCGTACGGCGACAACGTGGCGGTGGCGGGCGTGGACCTCGACGTGCGCCGCGGTGAGGTGTTCGCGTTGCTCGGCCCGAACGGTGCCGGCAAGACCACCACGGTGGAGATCCTGGAGGGCTACCGGCACCGGGATGCCGGCGAGGTCTTCGTGCTCGGCGCGGACCCGGCCCACCCGGACGCCGACTGGCGCTCCCGTGTCGGCATCGTGCTCCAGGGCACCGGCGAGTTCGACGAGCTGACCGTGGCCGAGGTTATCCGGCACTTCTCCGGCTTCTACCCCGCCGCCGACGACCCGGACAAGGTGATCGAGCGGGTCGGATTGGGCGCCAAGGCGAAGGCCCGTACGCACACCCTCTCCGGCGGGCAGAAGCGCCGCCTGGACGTGGCGCTGGGCATCATCGGTCGCCCCGAGTTGCTCTTCCTCGACGAGCCGACCACCGGCTTCGACCCGGAGGCCCGCCGCGAGTTCTGGGAGCTGATCCGCGACCTCGCCGCGGCCGGCACCACCATCGTGCTGACCACGCACTACCTGGACGAGGCGGAGGCGCTCGCCGACCGGGTCGGTGTGATCGCCGGCGGCCGGCTGGTCGAGGTGGCCGCCCCGAACCGGCTGGGCAACCGGCAGGAGGCCCTGGCCACGGTCTCCTGGCGTAACCCCGACGGGTCACCGGGAAGCGCACAGAGCGCCACACCGACGACGCTGGTGGCGGACCTGGCTGCGTGGTTCGGCGGCGAGGTCCCCGGCCTCACGGTGACCCGGCCGACCCTGGAGGACGTCTACCTCACGATGATCGGACACGCGCGATGACCACCACGACAAGGCCGGCGACGCCGGTCACCGCGACCCGCAGCCGTCGGCCCGGTGGCGGCGCGCTCGCGCTGCGCCAGGGCCGGCTGGAGATCACCCAGTTCCTGCGCAGCCGGGAGTCAGTGGTCTTCACCATGGGCTTCCCGATCATCATGATCCTGATCTTCGCGTCGATCTTCAGCGGGGAGATCGGTGGCGGGGTCAAGTACACCCAGTACTTCATCACCGGCATGATCGCGACCGGCCTGATGACGGTGAGCTTCCAGAACCTGGGCATCTGGATCCCGATCGAGCGGGACCGGGGGGTGCTCAAGCGCTACCGGGGCACGCCGATGCCGAAGTGGGTCTGGTTCGCCGGCAAGGTGATCATGGTGGTGGCGATCGGCATCGCCGAGACCGCGCTGCTGCTGGCCGTGGCGGTGGCGCTGTTCGATCTCGATCTGCCGGGCACCGCCGGCAAGTGGTTGACCTTCGGCTGGGTCGCCGGGCTCGGGGTGACCGCCTGCACCCTGTGCGGCATCGCCATCTCGTCGCTGGCCCGCACCGCACGCAGCGGCTCGGCGGTGGTCACCCCGGTCGCCCTGGTGCTCCAGTTCATCTCCGGTGTGTTCTTCGTCTTCACCGACCTGCCCACCTGGATGCAGCAGGTGGCGGCGCTGTTCCCGCTCAAGTGGATGTGCCAGGGGCTGCGGTCGGTCTTCCTGCCCGACGGCTTCGGCGCCCAGGAACCGGGCGGCTCGTTCGAGCTGGGCCGGGTCGCGCTGGTGCTGGCACTGTGGTGCGTCATCGGCGTGGTGCTCTGCATGACCACCTTCCGCTGGACCACCAAGCGCGACGGCTGACGCGGAGAAAGGGGGCGGACGCTGTGCGTCCGCCCCCTTTCCATGTCCCGCTCAGTACGTGTAGAAGCCCTTGCCGGTCTTGCGGCCCAGGTCGCCCGCGGTGACCATGCGCTGGAGCAGCTCCGGCGGGAAGAACTTCTCGTCGGCCGTGTCGGTGTAGATGTTCTTCGAGGCGTGCAGCAGCACGTCCACACCGGTCAGGTCGGTGGTGGCCAGCGGACCCATCGCGTGCCCGAAGCCGAGGCGGCAGGCCGTGTCCAGGTCCTCGGCGGACACCACGCCGGACTCCACCAGCTTGACCGCCTCCATGACCAGGGCGGAGATCAGCCGGGTCGTGACGAAGCCGGCGATGTCCCGGTTGACCACCACCACCGTCTTGCCGATCTCCTCGGCGAAGGCCCGTGCGGTGTCCAGCGCGGCGTCGCTGGTCTTGTAACCGCGTACCAGCTCGCAGAGCTGCATCATCGGCACCGGGGAGAAGAAGTGGGTGCCGACGACCGACTCGGGTCGCTCGGTCACCGCGGCGATCTGGGTGACCGGGATGGCCGAGGTGTTGGTGGCGAGCACAGCGTCGGCCTTGCAGATCTTGTCCAGGGCACGGAACACCTCGTGCTTGATCTCCAGCCGCTCGAAGACCGCCTCGACCACGATGTCCGCGTCCGCCGCCGCCTCCAGGTCGGTGGTCGGGGTGATCCGGGCCAACGTCGCCTCGACCTCGGACGCCTCGATCTTGCCCTTCTCGGCGAACTTTTCCAGCGACTTCCGGATGCCGCCCAGCCCTCGGGTGGTGGCCGCGTCGTCCAGGTCGCGCAACGTCACCTGCCAGCCGGCCTGCGCCGCCACCTGAGCGATGCCGGAGCCCATCAGCCCGGCCCCGACGACCGCGAGTCGACCCGCCATCTACTTCTCCCTCGCTGCGATTGAGTGCCTGCAAACACCCTAGTCGGCGAGCCTGAACGATGGCTAAGGGGCGTCCGGGAGGTGCCTCCCGGCAAGGAGGCGGTCCCGCACCGGCTCCCGGCATGGAAGCGGTCCGGCGGCACTGCCCGGGCCTGACGTACGGCCTCCCGGCGGGTCAGATCTCCAGCGACGGTTCCTCCGGTGCGGTGCCCCGCTCGATCGCCACCCCGAGTGCGCGCAGGTCGGCCACGAAGTCCGGGTACCCCCGGTCGACGTGGTGCACGTGAGAGACCTCGGTGACACCCTGCGCGCAGAGCCCGGCGATGATCAGCCCCGCTCCGGCGCGGATGTCGGTGGCCCGCACCGGCGCACCGGACAGCCGACCCCGCCCACGGACGACCGCGTGATGCCCATCGGTCTTGATGTCCGCACCGAGCCGCATCATCTCGTTCGCGAACATGAACCGGCCGTCGAAGATGTTCTCGGTGATCAGAGAGGCGCCGTCGCTGACCGCGGCCAGCCCGATCGCCATCGGCAGCAGGTCGGTGGCGAAGCCGGGGTACGGCAGCGTCACCACGTCCACCGCCCGGGGCCGCTCGTCCATCCGTACGCGGAAGCCGTCCCCCCTGGTCTCCACCAGGCCACCGGCCGCCACCACCTTGTCCAGCGCGACCTCCAGGTACGCGGGGTCCAGCCCCGTCACCGTCACGTCTCCCCGGGTCATCGCCGCGCCGAACGCCCAGGTGCCGGCGACGATCCGGTCCCCCACCGTGGCGTGGCGCACCGGGCGCAGACCGGGGACCCCGGTGATCCGCAACGTGGACGTGCCCGCGCCGACGATCCGCGCGCCCATCTCGTTGAGCATCGTGCAGATGTCGACGATCTCCGGCTCGCGGGCCGCGTTGTCGATCATCGTGGTGCCCTGGGCGAGCACCGCCGCCATCACCAGGTTCTCGGTCGCGCCGACGCTGGGGAAGTCCAACACGATGTCCGCGCCGCGCAGCCCTTGCGGGGCGGAGGCGATGACGAACCCGTGCTCACCGGAGATCTCCGCGCCCATCCGGGTCAGCCCGGAGATGTGCATGTCCAGCCCCCGCGACCCGATGGCGTCGCCGCCGGGGTGGGCCACCCGCACGTACCCCCGGCGGGCCAGCAGCGGGCCGAGCACACAGATCGACGCGCGCAACCGCCGGACCAGGTCGTAGTCGGCCTCGGCACCAGGCTGCTCGGGCACGTCGATGGTCACCGAGCGGGACCGGGCCACCCCACCGCGGGCGACCATCGGGTCGACCGGGTCGTCCGCGTCGAACCGGACGTCGCAACCCAGCCGGCGCAGCACCTCCCCCATGATCGCGATGTCGGTGATCCGCGGGACGTTCGTGATCACGCTGCGGCCCGGCGCGAGCAGCGCGGCGGCCATCAGCTTCAGCGCCGAGTTCTTGGCACCGACCACGTGCACGGTGCCGGCCAGGCGGGCGTCACCGTGGACCCGGATGACGTCGACGTCGTTGACCGCCGTGTCGCCCGCGTCGCCGGGGCCCACCACCACAGGCCAACTGGCGGAGCTGTCCGGCCGCGCCGGGATCGTCAGGTCGGGAATCCGTAGGCTGTGCGTCATGGCCGTCCACCTCACGCGCATCTACACCAAGGCCGGCGATGCCGGCATGACCAGGCTGAGCAACAACGAGCAGGTGCCGAAGACCGATCCACGCATCGCCGCGTACGCGGATGTCGACGAGTGCAACGCGGCGATCGGCGTCGCGATCGCCATGGGCGAGCTCGACGAGGTGCTGCGGGGAGTGCTGGGGTCGGTGCAGAACGACCTGTTCGACGTCGGCGCCGACCTGTCCACCCCGGTCGAGCCGGAGCCGAAGTACCCGCCGCTGCGGGTGACCGAGGAGTACGTCGAGCGCCTGGAAGGCTGGTGCGACGAATACAACGCACGCCTGAGCAAGCTCGACTCCTTCATCCTCCCCGGCGGCACCGCAGGCGCGGCGCTGCTGCATGTGGCGCGAACCATCGCCCGGCGTGCCGAACGGGCGGCGTGGGCGCTGGTGGCCCACGATCCGGACCGAACCAGCACGCTCCCGGCAAAGTATCTCAACCGGCTCTCCGATCTGCTCTTTATCCTGTCAAGAACGGCAAATCCGGCGGGAGACGTGCTATGGGTGCCAGGCGGCAAGCGCTGACCTGAGGGCTCTGCACCACGTCGAGCAGTGACTTCCCGATCTGACCGCCCCCACGCCTACCTGAACCGAGTGGGCGACGTGATCGACTCGGGTTCAAGAAAAAGGGGCATCCAGACCAGCAGGACATCGAGTCGATCACCAGCGACGCAGAAGGCGGAACCCAGCCTCACCGGTAACGGCAGGTGACAAAAACCGCGCCAGAACGACGCAGGGTGCCCAAGAAGGGTTTCCGGGGAGCCCGCCCGGCGCAGGGATCAATCCTGACCGCCCGGAGCCGGGCGGGCTCCCCGGAAACCCCAAGGGCGACCAGAGACGGCTCAGGCAGCCGGCCAGTCCTGGGAGGCCAGACGTGGCGAGACCGCCCCCGGAGGGGCGGCCTCGAGCCAGGACAGGAAACCGGTCACTGTCGATCGCGCCATGGCGATCTCCACCGGTGCGTGGTGACTGGTACAGCGGAGGATCACCCAGTCGGCCGGCATGGAGAGCCGTTCCTGACCTTCGGGCAATCGGCGGCGCTCCACCGCCAACCCTTTGCGCGACAGCACCCGCTTGGGGCGGATCGCGAAGCTGAACATCCGGTACCACCGAAGCTCGTCATCGGCGAACCGACCGAAGCCGGGCGACCAGCCGCGGCCGTCGAGCATGGTGGAGACCCGGACGCTGAGCCGGATGATGCCACCGCTGCGGGTGACCAGAGCTCGCCGGACGAAGAGAATGAAAAGCGCGCCGAGGATGACGACTACGCCGATCCCGAACCCTTCGACGATCTCCATCCCCGGTGTGACTCAGCGGCTCGGCGCGGAAACCGGGGTTGCGCTCTCGGCCAGCACGGTGACACCGTTGGCGCTCACCGAGAGGAAGCCGCCGGCCACCTCGTAGGTGACCTGCTCACCACCGGCGAGCTTGATGCGCACCTGGCCGGGCTCGGCGAGCTGGCCGAGCAGCGGCGCGTGCCCCGGCAGAACACCCAGCTCGCCCTCGGTCGTGCGAGCGACGACCATCTCGGCGTCACCCGACCAGACCTTCTCCTCGACGGCGACGAGCTCGACGTGAAGCTGCTGTGCCACGCTGTCTCCTTGCTGCGGCTACGGATTGCCGAAAGTCTAGCCTGACGCCGGCGCGCGCCCCACGCGGGTGGGGAGAACCACGCCCCGGCTACTTGGTCTTGTTGACGAAATCGGGGTGCTCCAGCAGGAACGGGTCGAGTTGCTCGCTCTTCAGCGCGGCGAAGAAGTCCGGAACCCCCGGCTGGAACTGCTCACCCAGGTATCTCTTGCCGTCGTACACGCCGCCACCGGGCAGTTTGATCATCTGGATCGTGTTGGGGCGGATGTCCTTCAGGGCGAGCCCGAAGTCGACGACGCTGTTGCCCCGCCCGTTGAAGATCAGCGACTGCCCGGCGGCGCGGAGCACCTTGTCCAGCTTGATCGGATTGGACACCACGTCGGCGCTGAACGCCTGGCCGACCATGGCCTTGACGAACTGCTGCTGGTGGCGCTGCCGGCCGTAGTCGGAGTCCGGAACGCCGTTCTTCGGGTAACGCTGCCGAACGTAGTCCAGCGCCTGCCACCCACTCAGGTGCTGGTTGCCCTTCTTGTAGACCGCCTGCGGCCCGACGTAGCCCTCGCCGCGAGTGTTGCCCGGCCGGGCCTTGCCGTCCGGCTGCTTGTGCTCGGACTTCACTTCCCGCTCGACGTACATGTTGACGCCACCCATGGCATCGACGATCTTCTGGAAGCCGGTGAAGTTGATGATCGCGCCGGCGTCGAACCGCTTGATGCCCGTCACGTTCTGCACGGTCGTGGCCAGCAGCTCGAAGCCCCGGGCGGCGTCGGGCTTCGCCCCCGGCACCTGGCTGCCGAACGACATGGCGGCGTTGATCTTCGTGGACTCGCCCGCGAAGTTGGCCTTCTTGAACGCCGGGATGTGCACGTAGAGGTCGCGCGGCAGTGAGAAGAGGTAGGCCCGGTCCATCGTCGCCGGCACGTGCAGCACCATGATCGAGTCGGCCAGCGGCGCCGCCGTCGCCGTACGCGGGTCGATGCCGACCAGCAGGATGTTGAGCGGGCCCTTGATCTCGCTCTTCTTCGCCTGGGCACCGGCCGCCTGGTCGCCGAACAGGTCCGCCTTGCCCACCGCACCCTCGTAGCGGGCCATGAGCACCTCAGTGCCGACCAGCACGGCACCGCTGAGCACGGTCAACACGGTGCCGAACACCGTGCAGATCCTGGCCCAGCGCGGCACACCCCGCCAGACCGACGACTTGCGGCCACTCTTGCCGGCCTTACCCACGAGTTCTCCGTTCGTTACGCCCCACGGGAGGAAGACGGGCGCACGTCGCCGAAAGGTTGCAAAGATCAAAGCTCTTTCACATACGAGCGCGGAACGACCGTATCTCGGGTGGCTCGTCTGCGCCGACCACGAGTAACGGACCGCGACGACGATAGGACGCGAACATGAACAAAAGACTGCCCCGGCATTGCCGGGGCAGTCTCTTTGTTGCAGATCCGATCGAGCTGGTCAGTCCTTCATCAGCTCCGCAGCCTTGGCCTCGAGGTCCTCGAGACCGCCGCACATGAAGAACGCCTGCTCGGGGAAGTGATCGTACTCACCCTCGCTGATCTTGCGGAACGCCTCGATGGTCTCCTTGATCGGGACCGTCGAGCCCGCCACGCCGGTGAACTGCTCCGCGGCGTACGTGTTCTGCGAGAGGAAGCGCTCGATCCGCCGGGCCCGAGCCACGGTGATCTTGTCTTCCTCGGAGAGCTCCTCGATACCGAGGATGGCGATGATGTCCTGCAGGTCGCGGTAGCGCTGCAGGATCCGCTTCACCTCGGTGGCGACCTGGAAGTGCTCCTGGCCGACGAACTCCGGGGCGAGGATCCGGGACGAGGACGCCAGCGGGTCCACGGCCGGGTAGATGCCCTTGTCGGAGATCGACCGCTCCAGGTTGGTGGTCGCGTCCAGGTGGGCGAACGTGGTGGCCGGAGCGGGGTCGGTGTAGTCGTCCGCCGGCACGTAGATCGCCTGCATCGACGTGATGGCCTGGCCCCGGACGGAGGTGATCCGCTCCTGGAGCTCGCCCATCTCGTCGGCCAGGGTCGGCTGGTAACCCACGGCGCTCGGCATACGGCCGAGCAGGGTGGACACCTCCGAACCGGCCTGGGTGAAGCGGAAGATGTTGTCGATGAAGAGCAGCACCTCCTGCTTCTTCACGTCCCGGAAGTACTCCGCCATGGTCAGCGCGGAGAGGGCCACCCGCAGCCGGGTGCCCGGCGGCTCGTCCATCTGGCCGTAGACCAGCGCGGTCTTGTCGATGACGCCGGACTCGGTCATCTCGGCGATGAGGTCGTTGCCCTCACGGGTGCGCTCACCCACGCCGGCGAACACCGAGGTACCACCGAAGTTGCGGGCAACACGGGTGATCATCTCCTGGATGAGCACCGTCTTGCCCACGCCCGCGCCGCCGAACAGACCGATCTTGCCGCCCTTGACGTACGGGGCGAGCAGGTCGATCACCTTGATGCCGGTCTCCAGCATCTCGGTCTTCGGCTCCAGGTCCGCGAAGGCCGGGGCCTTGCGGTGGATGCCCCACCGGTCGTCGGCCTCGAACGTCTCGCCCTCTTTGAGGTTCAGCACCTCGCCGATCGCGTTGAACACCTTGCCCTTGACCGCGTCGCCCACCGGCACGGTGATCGGCTCGCCGCGGTCACGCACCTCAGCGCCGCGAACCAGGCCGTCCGTCGGCTGCATCGAGATGGCACGGATCAGGTTGTCACCCAGGTGCTGGGCGACCTCCAGGGTCAGCGTCTTCTCACCGCCGGACAGCTTCACGTCAACGTTGAGCGCGTTGAACAGGGCCGGCATGGCGTCGCGCGGGAACTCGGCGTCGACGACCGGGCCGATGACCCGGACCACGCGACCCGTGGCCGTCTTGGTCTCTACTGGTGCAGTCATCACACTTCACTTCCCGACGCGGCCAGCGCGTTGGCGCCGCCGACGATCTCGCTGATCTCCTGGGTGATCCCGGCCTGGCGAGCCGAGTTCATCTCGCGCGTGTACTTCTCGATCATCTCTTCGGCGTTGTCGGTGGCGCTCTTCATCGCCCGCCGCCGTGCCGCCGACTCACTCGCCGCCGACTCGATCAACGCCGCGTAGATCCGCGTGTTGATGTACCTCGGCAGGAGCGCGTCGAGCAGCGCCTCCGCCTCCGGCTCGAACTCGTACGCCGGCAGCAGCCCCTCGGAGCGCGGCCGGTCCTCCACCTGCATCGGACCGATCACCTTGGTGACCGGGTTCTGCGTCATCAGCGAGTGGAACTCGGTGTAGACGATGTGCAACTCGTCGACGCCGAGCACACCGTCCGCTCCGGCACCGCCGTCGACGTCGTCCGCACCAGCCGTGAACGCCTTGATCAGCGTCTCACCGACGGTGCGGGCGTCCTCGAACGACGGCTGCTCGCTGAACCCGGTCCAGTTGGCCTCCATCGGCCGTTCGCGGAACCGGTAGAACCCGACGCCCTTACGCCCGATGACGTAGAGCACCGGCTCCTTGCCGTCCGCCTTGAGGCGCGCGATCAGCGACTCCGCCATCCTGATCGCGTTGGAGCTGTAACCGCCGGCCAGGCCACGGTCGCTGGTGACCAACAGGACGCCGGCCCGCCGCACCCGCTCGCGCGGGGTGAGCAGCGGGTGGTCGATCCGTGCGTTGGACGCCAGCGCCGTGAGCACACCGGTGATGGCCTGGGCGTACGGCAGGGACGCCTGCACCCGGGCCTGAGCCTTGGCGATCCGGCTCGTCGCCACGAGCTCCATCGCCTTGGTGATCTTCTTCATCGACTTCGCCGAGCGGATCCGTTGACGAAGAACGCGTACCTGGGCCGCCACGGGATCAGCTCTCGGCCGGGCGGTCGGTCGCGCTGTCGCGGAAGCGGGTCACCGTCTCGCGGTTCTCGTCGCCCTCAAGCGGCGCGGCCGGCGCGTCGTTGACCCGACGCTCGTCCTCCTTGTTGAGGAAGACCTGCTTGAACTCGGCGATCGCGCTGTCCAGGGAGCCGATGATGTCATCGTTCCACTGGTTGTCGGCGATGCCGGCCAGCACACCCTCGTGCTTGTGCCGCAGGTACTGGAGGAACTCCGACTCGAAGCGCCGGACCTCACCCACCGGGATGTCGTCCAGCTTGCCCTCGGTGCCGGCCCAGACCGAGACGACCTGCTCCTGCACCGGGAACGGCGAGTAGTTCGGCTGCTTGAGCAGCTCGACCAGGCGCGAACCGCGGTCCAGCTGGGCGCGGGAGGCCCGGTCCAGGTCGGAGGCGAAGGCGGCGAACGCCTCCAGCTCGCGGTACTGCGCCAGGTTGAGCCGCAGCGAACCGGCGACCTTCTTCATCGGCTTCACCTGCGCGGCGCCACCGACCCGGGAGACCGAGGTGCCGACGTTGATCGCCGGACGAACGCCCTGGTTGAACAGGTCGGTCTCCAGGAAGATCTGGCCGTCGGTGATCGAGATGACGTTGGTCGGGATGAAGGCCGAGATGTCGTTGGCCTTCGTCTCGATGATCGGCAGACCGGTCATCGAGCCGCCACCCAGCTCGTCGGAGAGCTTCGCGCAGCGCTCCAGCAGGCGGGAGTGCAGGTAGAAGACGTCACCCGGGTACGCCTCACGGCCCGGCGGGCGACGCAGCAGCAGCGACACGGCCCGGTACGCCTCGGCCTGCTTGCTCAGGTCGTCGAAGACGATCAGAACGTGCTTGCCGCCGTACATCCAGTGCTGCCCGATGGACGAGCCGGTGTACGGGGCGAGGTACTTGAAGCCGGCCGGGTCGGACGCCGGGGAGGCCACGATCGTCGTGTACTCCATCGCGCCGGCCTCTTCCAGCTGCCCCTTGATCGAGGCGATGGTGGAGGCCTTCTGACCGATGGCGACGTAGATGCAGCGGACCTGCTTCTTCGGGTCGCCGGTGCGCCAGTTGTCCCGCTGGTTGAGGATGGCGTCCAGGGCGACAGTGGTCTTGCCGGTCTTGCGGTCACCGATGATCAGCTGCCGCTGACCCCGACCGATCGGGGTCATCGCGTCGATGGCCTTGATGCCGGTCTGCAGCGGCTCGTCGACGGACTGCCGGGACATCACGTTCGGAGCCTGAAGCTCCAGCTCGCGGAAGCCCTCGTTGGCGATGTCGCCGAGCGCGTCGATCGGATCGCCGAGCGCGTTGACCACGCGGCCGAGGAAGGCGTCGCCGACCGGAACGGAGAGAACCCGCTCGGTGCGCTTGACGCGCTGCCCCTCCTCCAGCTTGGCGGAGTCGCCGAGGACGACGACACCGATCTCCCGGACGTCGAGGTTCAACGCCACGCCGAGCGTGCCGTCCTCGAACTCGAGGAGCTCGTTGGTCATGGTCGAGGGCAGGCCCTCGACGTGGGCGATGCCGTCGCCGGTGTCGGCGACGGTGCCGACCTCCTCGCGGGAGACGTCGGACGAGTAGGAGGAGACGTAGCGCTCCAGGGCGCCGCGGATCTCCTCCGTCGAGATGGTCAGCTCGGCCATCCTCTGCTTCCTTAAAATTCAGGGGCCCGGGATACCTAGTACCAACCGGTCCGAATGGCGTCTGTCAATCCGGGCGCTGGGCGGCGGAGCCGCCGCCCCGATGCTGGGCGGCGAGGCCGCTCAGCCGCTGGACGGCGAGCCGTTCAGCGCTTCGCGAGCGCGTTGCGGGTCTCGTTGAGGCGGCGCAGGATGGTGCCGTCGTACAGGTCGGAGCCGACCCGGACGCTCACGCCACCGAGGACGGCTGGGTCGACCGTCTGCTTGACGGAGACCTCTCGACCGTATATCGCGGTGAGGCTCGCGCCCAGCCGACGCTCGTCCTCGTCACTCAACGGGGCCGCGACGGTCACGTACGCCACCTGCCGGTCACGCCGGTCGGCGGCGAGCTCGACCAGTCGGGTGAGCGCTCCGTTGAAGGAACGTCCCCCGAACCCGCCGAGCGCCGCCTCGACGAGGCGGACGGTGACCGGGCGGGCCTTGT
Organism: Micromonospora sp. M61; assembly: GCF_018070245.1. Lineage (NCBI taxonomy): Bacteria > Bacillati > Actinomycetota > Actinomycetes > Micromonosporales > Micromonosporaceae > Micromonospora > Micromonospora sp. M61. Next base: position 31,410 of record NZ_JAGPYA010000020.1, read on the forward strand.
CGGTGAGCAGCTCACGGGCCAGGGTGGCCCGCTGCTCGACCGGGGCGACCGGGTCGGCGAGCGCGTTGCTCAGCGCCGACTGACCGGCCACGACCTGACCGAAGCGGAACAGCTCGTCCTCGACCTCGCCCAGCTCGCCGGCCTTGTCGGCGCTGGCGAGCAGCGCCTCCACGCCCAGTCGCTCGGCGCCGCTGAGCAGCTCCGACGGTGCCGACCAACGGCCGGACACCAGGACCACGAGCAGGTCGAGCGCGTCCGCGCCGATCCGCCCACCCAGCATGTCGCCGAGCAGGGCGCCACGGTCCTCGCCGGACCGGGACGGCTCGGAGAGCGCCCGGCGCAGCCGCGGCTCACGCCGCAGCAGGGTCGCCACGGAGAGGATGGCGTCGGCGGTGGAGGCCACCGCCGACGGCTCCGCGCCGCGGACGTACGCGTCGAGGCGCTCGGCCCCGACCTTGTACGACTCCCGGCTGGCGGCCTGCATCAGCGGGCCCCAGTGCTCTCGAGGCCGCTCAGGAACCGGTCGACGGTGCCCTTGCGTCGCGCCTCGTCGGCCAGCGACTCGCCAACGATCTTGCTGGCGAGGTCCACCGCGATCGTGCCGACCTCCGTGCGCAGCTCGCGCACGATGGTGGCCCGCTCAGCGGCGAGCGCGTCCTTGCCGGCCTGGATGACCCGGTCGGACTCCTCCCGCGCCTTGGCGAGGATGTCCTGCCGGATGCCCTCGGCGTCGGCCCGCGCGTCGTCACGGATCTTGGCGGCGTCGGTCCGAGCCTCAGCGAGCTGGGCACGGTACTGCTCGAGCAGCTGGTTCGCCTCGGCCTGGGCGGCCTCGGCGCGCTTGATGCCGCCCTCGATCGCGTCGACCCGAGCCTGGAACGTCTGCTCCATGCGGGGGAAGACGAACTTCATCAGCACGAAGCAGAGAACGATGAAGGCGATCCCACCGACCACGATCTCTTGCCAGATCGGAATGATCGGGTTGTGGGTCGACTCACCACCCTCAGCGGCGAGGAAGTACATAGGTGACCTCCCGGTCGACGAGCGGGATTAGAGCTGGCCCTGCCAGATGAAGCCGAAGGCGATACCCAGCAGCGCGAGCGCCTCGATGACGGCGAAGCCGATCCAGACGTACGGCAGGGTCATCCGCGACGACTCCGGCTGACGGGCGGTCGACTGGATGTAGGCGGCGAAGACCAGGCCGACGCCGATACCCGGACCGATGGCCGCGAGGCCGTAGCCGATGGCGGCGGTGCTGCCAACGACACCTTCTGCGGCGGCGACGTAATCCATTAGTGGTTCCTCCTGGTTATCACGCGTGTCTCTCACGCGGGACGACAACGGTTGGTGCGGTGGATCAGTGCTCTTCGGCGAGCGCGCCCTGCACGTAACTGGCGGTGAGGACGGTGAAGACGTATGCCTGCAGGCAGATCACCAGGAACTCGAGGAAGGTGAGCGCGATGGTCATCACCCAGGAGAGCACCGAGACCGGAGCCAGCCAGGCGTTGGCGCTCAGCATGGCGAAGCCGCCGAGCGTGAAGACCAGCAGGAGCATGTGGCCGGCGAACATGTTCGCGAAGAGACGAACCGCAAGGGAGAACGGCCGGACGATGAACGTCGAGAAGAGCTCGATCGGGATCAGCAGCGGCAGGATGAACCACGGCGCCGGCGGAACCAGAGAGTTCTTGAAGTATTTGACGAACCCGTGCTTCTTGATGCCGACGTAGTTGAACAGCACGTAGCTGATGATCGCGAGGAACGCCGGGAAGGCGATGTGCGAGTTCGGCGAGATCTGGAAGAACGGCACGATCGCGAAGAAGTTCGTCAGCAGCACGAAGCAGAAGAGCGTCGTGAAGTACGGAGCGAACCGCACCCCCGCGTGACCGATCATGTCGACCGCGATGTTGTTGCGCACGAAGCCGTAGATCGACTCGGCGAGCCACTGCTTCTTGGTCGGCACCAGCTGCGGCTTCCGGTAGGTCGCCAGGAAGAAGATGATCAGGACGCCGACCGCGACCCAGACCATTGCCGTGATCTTGGTGAACCAGTACGAGTCGTGCGCACCCCAGGGCAGGATGCTGGGCAGGTAAAAGTCCTCCACACTGGGTGGGAATGCCGCCTGGCCCGCTGCCAGAACGTTCGCCTGTCCGAACACCGCGTCCCTTCCTAAGTAGGCGTGCCGAGTCGGCGGACGACCAGGATGATGCCCCCGGCCATACCGAGCACGACGCCGATCCCGGTGGCAACGCCGCCGGTGTCGAGCCACTGGTCAATCAGCCAGCCGATGAAACCCCACACGAGCATGCCTCCGATGAGGTAGCTGAGCGCGGTCCAACCCTGACCGGCGCCGGACGGAATATCGTCCGGTTCACCGGCGGGACGGGGGGTTTGGTCACCAGCCATGACGGGGCGAACGATATCAGCCGGGAAGACGAGGCTGTGCCTCACCCCCCGCACAACCATCGTTGTGTGGGCTTCTCGTGGGCGCCGTCGTCTGTGGGCACGCTACTCCCCTTCCGCCCGTCGGAAAATGACCGGAGGCCGACACATTGCGGCGCGTCCGCTGGTTGGGACGACCTGCCAACGGCCAGGTCAGCCCTGCGGCCGGCGGGCGTGCACCGTGGTCAGCCACCAGATGTGCACCGCCGTCCACACTGCCACCCCGGAGACGATGCCGAGGCAGAGCGGGACCAACCCGGCCCAGCCGGTCGACGCCACCGCCACCATCACCACGCCCAGCAGGGTGAACTTCAGCACGTACAGGCCCAGCCCGAGCGGCAGCAACAACTGCGGGTTGACCTGGTCGGCCCGGGCCAGCACCACCGTGGTCAGGGTGTAGCTGAGCACCGTGACGCCCACGCCGGCCGCCGCGCCGAGCGCCGCCGTCGCGCCGCCGGTCACCGCACCCACCACCGCGGCGACCACCGCCAACGCCGCCGACGCGGCCAGCAGCACCGGCAGGTGCCGCAGCCGCCACCGCCGGTCGGCGTCGGGCTCGACCACCCCGGGCTCAGCCACGGGGGTACGCCGGAAACGCCGCGACCAGCTCGGCCACCTCGGCCGTGAGCCGAGTCAGCTCGTCGGTGCCGCCCGGCGCCCCGGGATCGGTGCGCACCGCACGGGCGATCAGGGTGGCCACCTGCCGCATCTCCCCCTCCCGCATGCCCTGGGTGGTGACGCTCGGCGTGCCCACCCGGATGCCGGAGGCCACCATCGGCGGCTGCGGGTCGTACGGGATGGCGTTCTTGTTCAGGGTGATCGACGCGGCGTCGCAGCGTCGCTCGGCCTCGGCGCCGGTCACCCCCAGCTCCCGCAGGTCGATCAGGGCCAGGTGGGTGTCGGTGCCACCGGACACCGGGCGCATGCCCTCGTCGGTCAGCCCGGCGGCGAGCGCCTGGGCGTTGGTGACGACCTGCCTGGCGTACGTCTGGAACTCCGGCTGGGCGGCCTCGCGCAGCGCGACCGCCTTGGCCGCGACGGCGTGCATCAGCGGGCCACCCTGGGTGAACGGGAAGACCGCCTTGTCGATGCGCTGGGCCAGCGACTCGCGGCACAGGATCATGCCGCCGCGCGGACCGCGCAGCACCTTGTGGGTGGTGGCGCAGACGACGTCGGCGTACGGCACCGGGGACGGGATGGCCCGGCCGGCGACCAGGCCGATGAAGTGCGCGGCGTCCACCATCAGGTACGCGCCCACCTCGTCGGCGATCTCCCGGAACCGGGCGAAGTCGATCAGCCGGGGGTACGCGGTGGCACCACAGATGATCAGCTTGGGTCGGTGCCCCCGCGCCAGGTCCCGTACCTCGTCGTAGTCGATCTGCTCGGTGTCCGGCCGCACCGGGTAGCCGACCGGGCGGAACCACTTGCCGGAGAAGTTCACCCGGCTGCCGTGGGTGAGGTGCCCGCCATGCGGCAGGTCCATCGCCAGCACCGTGTCACCCGGCTGCACCAGCGCGGCGTACGCGGCCAGGTTGGCGCTCGCACCGGAGTGCGGCTGGAGGTTGGCGTGCTCGGCCCCGAAGAGCTCCTTGGCCCGGGCGATGCCGATCTCCTCGGCCCGGTCCACCTCGGCACAGCCGCCGTAGTAGCGCCGGCCCGGGTAACCCTCGGCGTACTTGTTGGTCAGGGTCGAGCCGAGCGCGGCCAGCACCGCCGGCGAGGTCAGGTTTTCGCTGGCGATGAGCTGCAGGCCACCCCGCAACCGGTCCAGCTCGCCGAGGACCACCCCGGCGATCTCCGGGTCGGTGGCCCTGAGCTGCGCGAAATCCGGCCCCCAGAAGGTGCTCGTCTCGGTCTCCACAGCGAACGAGTCTAGGGGGCCGCACACTGGGACCTGTGAGATGCCTCGTCACGGGAGCCACCGGATACATCGGCGGGCGGCTGACACCGCTGCTGCTGGCCGACGGGCACACCGTCCGCTGCCTCGCCCGCAAGGCCGTCCGGCTGCGGGACGTGCCCTGGGCCTCGGCGGCCGAGATTGTCGAGGGGGACCTGAGCCGGCCGGAGACGCTGCCCGCCGCGTTCGCCGACGTGGACGTCGCGTACTTCCTGGTGCACTCCCTGGGCCGGCCCGACTTCGAGGAGGCCGACCGCACGGCGGCGACCAACTTCGCGGCGGCGGCCCGCGCTGCCGGCGTACGCCGGATCGTCTACCTGGGCGGGCCGGAGCCGGCGTCCGACGCGGAGGTCCCGTCCCCCCACCTGCGGTCCCGGGCCGAGGTGGGCCGGATCCTGCTGGCCAGCGGGGTGCCGACGGCCGTGTTGCGGGCCGCGGTGATCATCGGCTCCGGCTCGGCGTCGTTCGAGATGCTGCGGTACCTGACCGAGCGGCTACCCGCCATGATCACCCCGCGCTGGGTCCACAACCGGATCCAACCGATCGCGGTCCGCGACGTGCTGCGCTACCTGGCCGGCTCCATCGCGCTTCCGCCGGACGTCAACCGGGGCTTCGACATCGGCGGGCCGGACGTGCTGACCTTCCTCGACATGATGCAGCGCTACGCCCGGGTGGCCGGGCTGCGCCGACGGATCATCGTGCCGGTCCGCGCGCTCACCCCGTCGCTCTCGTCGCACTGGGTCGGCCTGGTCACCCCCGTGCCGAATGCCATCGCCCGTCCCCTGGTGGAGAGCCTGATCCACGAGGCGGTCGCGCACGAGCACGACATCGCCCGGTACGTGCCGGACCCACCCGGTGGGCTGACCGGCTTCGACGACGCGGTGGCGCTGGCGCTCGCCAAGGTGCGTGACGCCCAGGTGGAGACCCGTTGGTCGAACGCGAGCGGCCCGGACGCGCCCGCCGAGCCGTTGCCCACCGACCCGAAGTGGTCCGGCGGCACCGCCTACACCGACGTCCGCGAGAGGGTGGTGGACGCCCCACCGGCGGCGCTCTGGCGGGTCGTCGAGGGTGTCGGCGGGGAGCACGGCTGGTACTCGTTCCCGCTCGCCTGGTCGATCCGCGGCTGGCTGGACCGGCTGGTCGGCGGGGTCGGGCTGCGTCGGGGCCGACGCGACCCGCACCGCCTCCAGGTCGGTGAGGCGCTGGACTTCTGGCGGGTCGAGGAGATCGTCCCGGGCGAGTTGCTCCGGCTGCGCGCCGAGATGCGGCTGCCCGGCCGGGCCTGGCTGGAGATGCGGGTGCTGCCAACTGACGACGGCCGCAGCCGCTACCAGCAACGCGCGGTCTTCCTGCCACGCGGGCTGAGCGGCCACGCCTACTGGGGGTCGGTGGCGCCCTTCCACGCGGTGGTCTTCGGCGGGATGGCTCGCAACATTGCGCGCAACGCCGAACAGGCCCCCTGATCCCCGCAGGTCTCAGTTGCCGGTGCGGGCTCCGGTGACCTGGAGGGCGGTTCGTTCGCTCGGCGGGACGAAGTCGCGTACCGGTTGGTCGCGCAGGGCGACGGCGAGCACCTCGCCGACCGCGTCCACCATCCGGGCCTGTACCGCCTGACCGACCGCGTCCCGGGGATCGTCCGGGTTCGCCGCCATCGAGGCGACCGCCAACTGCGGCGTGAACGCCACCACGGTCTCCGTCTCGTACCGCTCCGAGCTGCCGGTCTTGCCCGCCACGGGACGGCCGAGCCGCGCGCGCAGCCCGGGTGCGGTGGCGCCGTCGCAGCGCCCGTACATCGACTGGTCGCCGACCGGGCAGCGTGCCGCGTCGGTGGCCGCCCGGGCCACGTCGGGGTCGAGCACCTGCCGGCAGTCCGGCTTGGCGGCGTCGACCGGCCGGCCACCCGAGTCGGTGATCGAGACCACCGGCAGCGGTGCGCACCAGGTCCCCTCGGCAGCCACGGTGGCGTACGCGGTGGCCAGGTCCAGCGGCGTCGTCGCGGCCACGCCCAGGGTGAACGGGCCCCAGTTCTTCGCGCCGTAGCGGGCCAGCTTGGCGTCGGAGTCGGCCCGCAGCACGATGCCGAGCCGCTCGGCCATCTCCACCACCCGGTCGGCGCCCACCTTCTCGGTGAGCCAGGCGAAGTACGTGTTCACCGAACGGCCGAACGCGCTCCACATGGTGCGCGGGCCGTCCATCGACGAGGGGCTGGCGTTCGTCGGGCACCAGTGACCGTCACAGCTCGCCGCCCCGGTGACCGGGAAGCGGGTGAGCAACTGGGTCGGCGCCACGAAGTCGGTCGACAGCGGCAGGCCGGACTCCAGCGCGGCCAGCATGGTGAAGAGCTTGAACGTCGAGCCACCCTGGTACCCCTCGATCGCCCCACCGCCGGCGACCAGCTGGTTGACGGTGTTGGGGCGGTTCTTCTGCCCGACCGGGTTGTCCTGCACGCTGTAGGCACGGTTCACCGACATCGCCAGCACCCGCCCGGTGCCCGGCTGCACCACGGCGGTCGGCACCGCCTCGGCGTCCGTCGGCCGGTAGATCTTCAGCACCTGCTCGGTGGTGGCCCGCTGCACCCCCGGGTCCAGCGACGACACGATCGAGAACCCGCCCCGGCGCAGCGCGCGCTGCCGCTCGTCGGCCGTCGCGCCGAACGCGGACTGGCTGCTCCACCAGCGGGTGAACCAGTCGCAGAAGAAGCCCCAGTCGTTGTGCGCCTCGGGCACCCCGGTGCAGTCGTTCGGGGTCTCATTCGGCTGAAGCTGCAACGGTTCGGCCCGGGCCGCCGCCGCCGCGTCCGCCGGCACCTGCCCCGACTCCACAAGCCGCTCCAACACGTACGACCGTCGGGCCAGCGCGGCGTCGGCGTCGCCGTTGATCGGGTCGTCGCTGTCCGGTGACCGGACCAGACCGGCCAGCAGCGCCGCCTGGGACAGGGTCAGGTCGGCCGGAGACCGGGAGAAGTAGCGCTTGCTGGCCGCCGCGATGCCGTACGCCCCAGCGCCGAAGTAGGCGATGTTGAGGTAGCGGGTGAGGATCTGCTCCTTGTCGAGCTCCCGTTCCAGCGCGAGCGCGTAGCGCATCTCCTGGAGCTTGCGCACTGTGGTGACCTCGGTGGCGGCCACCCGCTGCGCCTCGGTCAGCCGGGGGTCGCTGCTGAGCACGTTGCGGACGTACTGCATGGTCAGCGTGGAGGCGCCCTGCCGCGTCCGCCCGTCCCGCTTGTTGACGGTGAACGCGCGCACCACGCCGCGCAGGTCCACTCCGCTGTGCTGGTAGAACCGGACGTCCTCGGCGGCCACTATCGCCTGGCGCATCACCGGGGCCACCTCGTGCAGCGGCACGTCCACCCGGTCCTCCTGGTAGAAGGAGGTGATCAGGGTGGTGCCGTCGTTGGCGTAGAGGTTGGAGCGCTGGGCGGTCGGCGGCGTACGGAGTGTGTTCGGCAGCTCCGAGTACGGCGTGGACAGGTTGCTGAACCCGATCCCGAAGGCCAGGGCCGCCGGCAGGGCGGCTGCGGCCAGCACCAACCCGGCCAGCACTCCGGCGATCACCACGGTCAGCAGTTTGTCGAGATGGGCCCGGATCATCAGCTCTCCCCGCAGGAGCCGGTCACGCTAGGACCCGTTCAGGATGACCCGAAACGCCCCTTTCGCCCCTGGTTTTCCCCAAACCCGGAGGAAACTCGCACCAAGGCTCAGGGCAGCAGTGCGCCGGCCAGCGGGTGCACCGTCTCCTCGATCTCGTCGGCGACCCGGCTGAAACACTGGTCACCGCGACCCCACGGGTCGTCCAGATCATCGGTCGGCAACGCCGAGGCGCCCAACCGGACGTCGTGGGCCGCCGCCACCAGAGCCACACCCCGGGCGTACACGGCCTCCGGGGTCGCGTCACCCGGCGGCAACGCGGTGGCGTCCACCGCGGCCAGCAGCCGGCCGAACTCCCCCAGCACGAACGTGCGGGCCGCCGCGTCCGGCCGCAGCGCCACCACGTACTCCTGCTGGTCCGCCGTGGCGGTCAGGACCAGGTCGGCGGCGTCGATGTGGTCCGAGCGCAACTTGCGGGCGGCGAACCCCTCGACGTCCCCACCCCGGCCGGTCACCTGCCGCGCCGCCGGCGGGTTCATCTCCTCGCCCGCGTGCCAACCACCCGTCCCGGCGCTGTGGCTGTGCACCAGCTCCTCGGCGCGGGCCGGGTCTTCCGCACGCCGCGTCAACCGCTCCCGCACCGCCAGGGCGAGCAGCCGCTCCGCCATCGGCGAGCGGCAGATGTTGCCCATGCACACGTGCAGCACCGTGAACGGGGGCACTCAGACCGCCCGACCGTCGATGAGGTCCGGTACGACGTCGCGCAGCTTCTCCAATGGGATCGCCCCCGCCCGCAGCAGTTGCGGCACCTCACCGGTCAGATCCACGATCGTGCTGGGCACCGGGTCCGGGCAGGGCCCGGCCTCCAGGTAGGCCCGCACCGAGTAACTGAGCTGGTCACGCGCCTCCTCGGCGGTCACCGCGGCGGGCTGGCCGGTCTTGTTGGCCGACGAGACCGCCATCGGGCCGGTCTCGCGCAGCACCTCCAGCGCCACCGGGTGCAGCGGCATCCGCACCGCCACCGTGCCCGTCTTGTCGCCCAGATCCCACTGGAGGCTCGGCGAGTGCTCGACGACGATCGTCAGGGCACCCGGCCAGAACGCCTCCACGAGATCCCGTGCGGCGGTGGGCAGCGAGAAGACCAACCCGTCCAGGGTGTGCCGCGAGCCGATCAGCACCGGCGGCGGCATCTGCCGACCCCGGCCCTTGGCATCAAGCAGCGCCTTGACCGCGTACGGGGTGAACGCGTCCGCGCCGATCCCGTACACGGTGTCCGTCGGAAGGACGACCAGCTCGCCGTTCTTGACCGCCTCGATCGCCGCAGCGATGCCGCGGTCCCGATCGGCGGGCGACCGGCAGTCGTAGAGCATCACGGGGAGTCAGTCTGCCACGCCGCCCCGATCGGGGCGTGCTGGCCGTCCGCCCGTCGGGACGCGGTGGCGAAGCGGGGCCGTCCGGTGAGGTCCCGATGCTCCGTGACAGCGGTGAACCCGCCGTGCCCGGCGAGCAGCCCGGGCACCGCCGCGCCGTGTGTGTCGTCGTGCTCGACCCCGAACGCGCCACCGGGGCGCAGCAGCGCCGCCGCCCGGGTGACGACCGGCCGGATCACCGCCAGACCGTCCGCGCCGCCGAAGACCGCCTCCGCCGGGTCGTGCCCGGCCACCTCCGGGGGGACCACCACGTCGTCCGGCACGTACGGCGGGTTGCAGAGCAGCACGTCCACCCGGCCCACCAGGTCCGCCAGCAGATCCGGCGCGGTCACGTCGGCCTCGACCACCTCGATCGGCCGGTCCCCCGCCGCGGCCCGCTCCGCCGCGTTGCGCCGCAGCCAGGCCAACGCCGCCGGGGACCGCTCCACCGCGATCACCCGCGCCCCCGGCAGCTCCTGGGCGACCGCCAGCGCGATGGCGCCCGAGCCGCTGCACAGGTCGACCACCACCGGGTCGGGCCGGCCCTGTGCCTGCTCGACGCCCCACCCGGCCAGCAACTCGGTCTCCGGCCGGGGCACGAAGACACCCGGACCGACCAGCAACTCAAGGTGCCGGAACCCGGCGCGACCGGTCAGATGCTGCAACGGCTCCCGCCCGGCGCGACGACGCGTCAGGTCGTCGAGCCGCGCCAGCTGGTCGTCGCTGAGGTCGTCGGCGAGCGCCAGCCGACCCCGGGGCACCCCGAGCACGTACGCGGCCAGCAACTCGGCCTCCACCCGGGCCGAGCCGACCCCGGCAGCGGCAAGCACCCGGGCCGATCGGGCCACTGCGACGGACGGACGGATGGGGCCTGTCCCTCCGGGGGGGTGTTGCGGCAGAGTACTCACGACATAATCATGAAGCGTCGCGGGCGGCGCGACGAACAGGTGCGCCCAGCGCGCACGGCAGGAGGTTGGCGGGTGGGCTGGCTCGACCGGGTCGATGACCAGGTTGATGTCCTCACGCACGCCCGCGCACTGCAGGAGGCCAGCCGTTCCGCTGAGTCGTACGTCCTGCTGGAGCGTGTGATCCGCACCACGGCCGACCCGGCCGCGCGAGCGGACGCGCTGGTGCAGCGCCTCTCCGCACTGATCAATCTCGGTCGGACCGCAGAGTTCACCCGGGCCATCGAGGAGGCGTCGGCGGCGGTTCGCGACCTCGCCGAGCCGTACCTGCACGGGCACCTCAACGCGCTGGCCGCGCTCGCCGCCCACCACCAGGGCGCACTGGACCGCTGCGTCATGCACCTCGTCCGAGCCGCCCGCGCCCTGGGCGCGGTGGAGGACCCGGACCGGGACACCGCCTGGGGCTGGCACGACCTGGCGATGGCCTACAGCTACCTCAGCTTCCACGGTTACGCCCTCGGCGCCATCGAGCGGGCCCGGCAGCTCGGGCTGACCGCCGGCATCCCCGAGGAGACGTTCGCCGCGCCGGGCATCCGGCTGCGCAACGCGGTGGCACTGGACCACAACGGCGACAGCGACGGGTGTCTGCGGGTGCTTCGGGACGTGGCCGCGGACCTGGCCCGCTTCGTCCGCACCGGGCGGGCCGGCCAGCTCCGCCCGAGCAGCCTCGCCGCGTACGGCTACGCGGCGGCGCGGCAGGCCGCGCTCGGCGACCAGGTGGCGACCACCGGGGAGGCCGAGCCGGCCCGGTTGATCAGCCACGGCGGAGACAGCGCCCGCGCCCGCGACATGCGGCAGCTCGGGCAGGTGTGCCTCGCCGTGGCCGCCGGGCGGCCGATCGAGGCGGTCACCCGGTTGGACACCGTCCACGTGTCCACCGAGACGCTCGGAGCAGCCGAGCCGGCCCGGCTGCGCAGCATCGCGCTGACCCGCGCCGGAGACCACCCGGCGGCGCACCGGGCCGACCGTCTGGCGTTCCGGCTCGCCGCCCAACGCAACGACCGGCTGCGGGACGTCTACATCGACGGCATCGCCGCCCGCATCGACCACGAGGAGATGCGCCGCGAGGCGGCGCGGTTCGAGGGCGAGGCGTTGACCGACCCGCTCACCGGGCTGCCCAACCGACGCCGGCTGGAGCGGTACATCACGGCAGTGGTCACCCGGGGCGAGCGGGTGGTGATCGGCGTCTGCGACCTGGACGGCTTCAAGGCGGTCAACACCCGGCACGGCCACCACTCCGGCGACCTGGTGCTCCAACGCATCGCCGGGGTGATCAACCGGGTGATGCGCCGGGGCGACTTCGTGGCCCGCTACGGCGGTGACGAGTTCGTCGTGGTGCTGCCGGACACCGGCATGACCGAGGCCGCCGAGGTGGCCCGCCGGATCGAGGCCGCCGTCCGACTCGAGGACTGGGAGTCGCTGGTGCCGGGCACGCCGGTCGGGGTGAGCATCGGCTTCGCGGAGGTCTCCGGCGGCAGTGGGCTGCGCGACGCGCTCAGCGTCGCCTTCGAGCTGGCCGACCGGGAAATGCTGCGCGCCAAGTCCCGTCCCCGCGCGAGCTGACCGCCAGGGCTCGCGTCGATCAAGCACTTGTGGTGCCTCACCAAAGGCCCACGACGCGACAAACCACCCACCACAATCCCATGATCGACGGCGACGGGTCGCGCGCGGCCGGGCTGCTCAGCGGCGGGTCAGCTCGGTGTCGCCGGCCAGCCGGGCGGCGCGGTCCGCCTCCGTGAGGGCGTCCAGCACCCCGTCCAGCTCGCCGGCGAGCGCCAGGTCGAGGTTGTACGCCGTGTAGCCGATCCGGTGGTCGGTGATCCGGTTCTGCGGGTAGTTGTAGGTGCGGATCCGCTCCGAGCGGTCCACCGTGCGCACCTGGGCCTTCCGGGCGTCCGAGGCGGCGGCGTCGGCCTGCTCCTGGGCGGCGGCCAGCAGCCGGGCCCGCATGATCCGCATCGCCTGCTCCCGGTTCTGCAACTGGGACTTCTCGTTCTGGCAGGAGACGACGATGCCGGTCGGCAGGTGGGTGATCCGCACCGCCGAGTCGGTGGTGTTGACCGACTGGCCGCCCGGGCCGGACGAGCGGAACACGTCGATGCGCAGGTCGTTCGCGTCGATGGTGACGTCGACGTCCTCGGCCTCCGGCAGCACCAGCACCCCGGCGGCGGAGGTGTGGATCCGGCCCTGCGACTCGGTGACCGGGACACGCTGCACGCGGTGCACGCCGCCCTCCCACTTGAGTCGGGACCAGACGCCGCTGCCGCCCTCCGGCACACCCTTGGTCTTGATGGCGAGCGAGACGTCCTTGACCCCGCCGAGGTCGGAATCCTGCGCGTCGATCACCTCGGTGACCCAGCCGTGGCGCTCGGCATAGCGGGTGTACATCCGCAGCAGGTCGCCGGCGAACAGCGCCGACTCCTCGCCACCCTCGCCCGCCTTGATCTCGACGATCACGTCCTTGGCGTCGTGCGGGTCGCGCGGGATGAGCAGCTCGGCGAGGCGTTCCTCCAGCACGGGCAGGGTCGCGGCGAGCGACTCCGCCTCGCTCGCGAAGGACGGGTCCTCCGCGGCAAGCTCGCGGGCCGCCACCAGGTCGGCGCGGGCCTGTTCCAGCTCGTCGGCGGCCTTGTGCAGCGGCACCAGCTCGGCGTAGCGGCGGCCGACCCTGCGCGCGGTCGCCTGGTCGGCGTGGATGGCCGGATCGGCCAGCCGCTTCTCCAGCTCCGCGTACTCGTCGAGGAGGCCGGCCAGACGCTCGCTGCTCATGCTGCGGATGCTCCTTCGACGGTGCGAGCCGGGAGAGCCGGAAGGCCGGCGGCCGGGCGGAAACTGGGGGAAATGCGGACGGCGCCCGCGTCCGGCGAAAAACCGGACGCGGGCGCCGAACGTGGAACTACTTGGCCTTCTTGGCCTGAACCTTGGCGTACTTCTGCTGGAACTTCGCGACCCGGCCGGCGGTGTCGAGAACGCGCTGCTTACCGGTGTAGAACGGGTGGCAGGCGCTGCAGGTCTCGGCGTGGATCGCCCCGCCCTTGGCGGTGCTGCGGGTCGTGAACGTGTTGCCACAGGAGCAGCTGACCTCGGTGGTCACGTACTCCGGGTGGATGTTTGCCTTCATCGCCTCGGTCCTCTCGTTGGTGGTCGCCGGGTCGCCGTCATCGCTCGTCGCGCCGTACGCGACGGGCTCGGGCGTGAACCGGAACCGGTGGCCGATTGACCAGTGTGCCATGGGCCTGAGCCGACCCGGTAATCGGGCCGCACACCTCGTCCGGCATCGTCAACACGTGCCTCCCCGTCCGCATTCCCACCGCCCGGCGGGGCATTCGCCCACCCGGCGGACCGCCGCCAGGTACCCCGCAGGGGGTACGCACGCCGAGCCGGAGGTGCGACGTCGATGACCCGCCTGATCGCCACCCGGGGACTGCCCGCCTCGGGCAAGACGACGTTCGCCCGCACGCTCCAACCCTCCGTGGTCCGGGTCAACCGGGACGACCTGCGCCGGATGCTGCACGGCGAGCGGTTGTTCACCCAGTGGGCCGAGGCCCAGGTGACAGTCGTCCAGCGGGCCCAGGTCGAGGCGTTGCTGAGGGCCCGCGCGGACGTCTGCGTGGACGACACCAACCTGCGCTCACGAACGTTGCGGGACTGGGCTGAGCTGGCCGCCCGCCACGGCGCGGACTTCGAGGTGCACGACTTCACCGACGTGCCGCTGGCCGAGTGTCTGCGCCGCGACGCCGCGCGCCCGGTCGCCGAACAGGTCGGTGCCGAGGCGATCCGTCGGCTGCACGAGCGGTACCTGGAGGGGCGGAGCCTGCCGCTGCCGGTGCCGCAGGCCCGCACCGGGCGCCCCGCCGTCGTGCACCCGCCGTCGACCGAGCCACCCGAGATCGTGCTGGTGGACATCGACGGCACCGTGGCGCTGGCCGTGTCCCGCAGCCCGTACGACATGACCCGGGTGGGCCAGGACGAGCCGAACACGGCGGTGATCGCGGCGGTCCGGGCGATGCACGCGGCCGGGTACGGGGTGGTCTTCTGCTCCGGGAGGGACGCCTCCGCGCGCGCGGCGACCGAGGCGTGGCTGGCCCGGCACGTCCGGGTCCCCTACCTCGGCCTGCACCTGCGTGCCGTCGGCGACTCCCGGAAGGACTCGATCGTGAAGCGGGAGATCTACGACCGGGAGATCAGGGACCGTTACCGGGTGGCCGGCGTCTTCGACGACCGTGTCCAGGTGGTCCAGATGTGGCGGGCCCTCGGCCTGACGGTCTTCCAGGTGGCCGACGGCGACTTCTGAGGTGTCCGGACGGGCCCCGCGCGTGGGGGCCCGTCCGGACAGTTCACCTGGTGACGGTGATGGTGGCCTCGGCACGGGCGCCGTTGACCTCGACCGTCAGGCGTACCGGCGCGGCGGGCCGCAGTGCCGTCAGGGTGCCGGTGGCCGGGTCGAATCGGGCTGTGTGCCATGGGCGCACCCCGGCCGCCGAGCCGATGTGCACTCCCGGTGAGGCCGACCAGTCGGCGCTGACCGGTGCGGCCACCGGGACCGTACGCCCGCCGGGCTGGGCCAGCGTGGCGGTGACCGTCGCGGGGGTGCCGACTGCGACGCTGGCCGGGGCGGCCACCGTGAGCCGGTCGACGTGCGCATGGAACTCCGCGTCCACCCAGCGTGGGCCCTCGGCGAGCGGGTCACGGCGGGCCCGGTCCGCCTCGGTCGGGGACACCGGGTCCACGCCGAACTCCGTCCAGCCGGTGAAGCCTCCCTGGTCGGCAGGGGTGGACGGCGTCTTGCCCGCATTGCCGTTGATCACGTACGGCACACCGTCGACCCGGTCGGCGTGGAAGGTGCCGACGTGCCCGCCCACGAACAGCGCTCCCTTGCCGGTGCGGTGCTGGAAGTCGGCCAGCCACTGCTCCAGCAGCGCCGCCTCCTTGCGGTCGCCGAGCTGGCTGGCCTGCGCCGGGCTGGGGTCGCGGGGCGGGTGGTGGTGCAGGACGACGACCGAACCCACACGTCGGTCGGTGGCCGCCGCGTCCAGCGTCTCGCGGAGCATCCGTACCTGGTCGAAGCCGCCGCCGCGCAGCGTCCCGGTGGACGAGTTCAGCGTGACGAACCGGGTGCCGTTGTGGTCGAACACCCGGGAGGTGGCACCGAACGCGGCAGCGAAGTTGCTGATCGGGGCGCCCATGATCTCGTGGTTGCCGGGCACGTAGTACCAGGGCAGCGCGTCGCCCAGCTCCTCGTCGAGGATCCGCCGGGCCAGCGCGAAGTCGGCCGGGTAGGCGGTGTCCACGAAGTCGCCGTTGATCAGGAGGAAGTCCGGCCGGGCAGCCCGCACCTCGCGCAACGTCCGCCGGGCCTGGGCGACCAGGTCGCTGTCCGGGTCGGCGGCGACGAACTGGGCGTCGGAGAGCACCGCGAACCGCCACGGCGCGCCGTCCACAGTGCCGTCGCGGACCACCACCCGATCGGTACGCGGGGCCACCTCCGGCACGTCGACAGTCGGGGGCACCTTCGCCACCAGGTCGTCGATGATCACCTCGCTGGTGTACTGAGCGGCGGCGTTCGTCTCGGCCACGTAGAAGCGGCGTACCCGCACCGGGTACTGCACCCCGGCCGGCACCGCGAACTCCACGTACCGCCAGCCGGTCCAGGTGATCAGTGGGCCACGCAGCACGTGCTGGGTGTCCTGGGCGTCGTGCAGGTGCAGGCTGGGCCACTCCCCGGTGCCGTTGCCGTGGATCCACATCCCGAAGGCCTGCGGCTGACCGGGCACCTCGATCCAGGCGGGCGGGTCGGCGTACGCGGCCCGCGTGCCGGTGGACTGGCCGAAGTCGTACGACATGCGCAGGCCGGCGCCGGTGTGCCCCGGCGCGGGCGCGACCGACCCGCTGGCGCGGGCCTGGCTGAACCGCCAGGAAGCGGCGTCGTCGAATCCGGCGACCGGCACGTCGGTCAGGCCGACGGTGACCGGCAGGACCACGCTCGTGCGGCCGACGCGAACGGTCACCAGGCCGGAGCCGGTGTCCCCCAACGCGGCGACGGACAGGTTGCCGTCCCCGGTGGGGGTGATCCGCAGCAGGTCCCGGTCGTAGTCGAGGGTGAGGTCGGCCGGCTCGATCGGCGCGGTGTTGCCTTCGGCGTCGTACCCGACCACGCCGACCAGGGCGTTACCGTCCCGTCCGGTCAGCCCGACCCGCGGCAGGGTGGTGCCGATCCGGGCCAGCGGGCCGAGCACTGTGAGGTTCAGGGAGCCGGTGACCCGTCCCCGTGCGGCGGTGACCGTGCTGGCCCCCGGTACGCCGGCGTGGAACACGCCGTCACGGTCGACCCGGCCGCGTACCGCCGGGGTCGCCCGCCAGGTGGGGGCACCGGCCGCCGGGCCGTACGTCTCGTCGTAGCCGGATGCGGTGAGGGTGCGGGTCAGCCCCGGGAAGACCCGGTCGGGCCGTCCACCTCGCACCGGTGAGACACCCGGGGCGGCGGTGGGGTCGCTGGCCGTCTCGACCCAGTAGCCGGTGAGTCGCCCGCTGCCCTTCGGCGCGTAGATGGCCAGGCCGTTGGGCACGGCCCGCTCGCTGCCGTCGGAGGGGCCGTTCTCCACCTGCACGGCGGGCGCGCCCGGCTCCCGGGCCAGCAGCGTGGACGATCCGCCGCCATCCAGGTTGAGCGCGTGGTGGGCGCCCAGCTCGGCCATCATCCGGCCCATCTCGGTCTGCGTCACGCCGCGGCTGTCGACCTGACGACCGTCCACCGTCAGCATGATCATCTTTCGACCGTCGGCGCTGAACCCGACAGCGGTGCGGGGGGCGAGGGTCGGATCGGCGATGCTCTGCACGACGCCGTCGCGGACCAGGACGTTGCCGCCCCCGACCGCCGCGTGCAGGGTGCTGCCGTCGGAGGGCTTCGGCCGCCAGGCCACCGTCACCGGGTCACCGGGGCGCAGGCCGGCCAGCGCGTCCGCGCCGAGGTCGCGGCCGAGCAGCACGGTGCTGCCTGCGGCGATCGGGCCGCTGCCGGCCACGCTTCCCACCGCTGCCACCCGACCGTTGGTCACGGTGACCTCGACCACCCGGGCCGCGCCCTCCACGGCACGCTGCCGGGTGTACGTCCCCCACAGCTCGGTGAACGCGCCGATGCCGTCGGCCTGGACCATGTTGTTGAACTGGGTCAGCGGGACCGGCCCGGTGGGCAGGGTGGCGCTGCCGTCGAAGTTCACCTCGATCACCCGGCCGAGGCCGTTCGTGGTGACCGCCACCGCGTTGCGGTGACCGCTGACCCCGGACTGGATCAGCTCCCCGTCCCGGACCCCCACGCCCTGGGCGGCACCCGAGTTGTTGATGTCGAAGAAGTCGCCGTTGACCGCGGCGACCGCGCGCGACTGGTCCACCGCCTGTCGCAGCGGCTCGGCCCGGCTGACCGCGCCGGAGTTGACGTAGTCGATCGTGGAGCCACCAGCCAGATCGGTGGTGAGCGCGTCGGCGCGCAGCCAGCCCTCGGCGTCGTACCTGTCGAAGGACGTCAGCTGCACGCCCGGGGCGACCGGCCGGGTGGCCTTCGTGGTCTCCAGCCCGCCGGCCGGCTCCAGACCACCAGCGACGGCGGTCGGGGCGGTCGCGGCTGTCGGGGCGGCGGTCAGGCTGACCGAGCCGGCCGCTCGGGAGGACGCGGGCGGCGCGTCCTCCGCGATCGTGGGTGAGGCCAGGTACGGCGAGGCGACGGTGGATGGGGTGACGGTGGGCGCGGCGGTGGCCGGCGGTGACAGGGCCAGGGCGAGCAGCGGCGTCAGCAGCAGGACGCCGGTGCGGCGGGCGGTTCGTCTGCGGGTACGCATGGACGACAGTCAACCCGGCAATGAATAGAAGTTTCAATACCTATCGACTGAACCGAAGGAAAATTCCATCAGGTGCCGCCCGGAGACATGACGAAGGGGCACGACCGGTGTGGCCGTGCCCCTTCGTCTCACCCGGGGATGGTTACTCCCCCGGCGTCGACTTCGCGATCTGCATCAGGAACTCGATGTTGGTACGTGTCTTCTTGAGCTTGTCGAGCAGCAGGTCCATCGCCGCCTGCGAGTCCAGCGAGTGCAGGACCTTGCGCAGCTTGTGGAGGATGGCCAGCTCCTCCGGCGCGAGCAGAACCTCTTCCTTACGGGTACCGGACGGGTTGACGTCGATGGCCGGGAAGGTGCGCTTGTCGGCGATCTTCCGGTCCAGCTTCAGCTCCGCGTTGCCGGTGCCCTTGAACTCCTCGAAGATGACCGTGTCCGCCATGGATCCGGTCTCCACCAGCGCCGTGGCGATGATGGTCAGCGAGCCACCGTTCTCGATGTTGCGGGCCGCGCCGAGGAAGCGCTTCGGCGGGTAGAGAGCGGTGGAGTCGATACCACCCGACATGATCCGGCCGCTGGCCGGCGCCGCCAGGTTGTACGACCGACCGAGCCGGGTCACCGAGTCGAGCAGCACGACCACGTCGTGCCCCAGCTCAACCAGGCGCTTGGCCCGCTCGATGGCCAGCTCGGCCACCGTCGTGTGGTCCTGCGGCGGACGGTCGAACGTGGCCGCGACGACCTCGCCCTTGATCGACCGCTGCATGTCGGTGACCTCTTCGGGCCGCTCGTCCACCAGCACCACCATCAGGTGGCACTCCGGGTTGTTGTGCGTGATCGCGTTCGCGATCGCCTGCAGCACCATCGTCTTACCCGCCTTCGGCGGCGACTGGATGAGTGCCCGCTGGCCCTTGCCGATCGGCATGACCAGGTCGATGACCCGGGTGGTCAGGATGTGCGGCTCGGTCTCCAGGCGCAGGCGCTCCTGCGGGTAGAGCGGAGTGAGCTTGTAGAACTCCGGTCGACGCCGGGCCTCCTCCGGCTCCATCCCGTTGATCGTGTCCAGCCGCATCAGCGGGTTGTACTTGTCGCGCCGCTGGTCACCGCTGTTGCCGCCCTCGCGGGCCGCCCGCACCGCACCGGTGATCGCGTCACCGCGGCGCAGGCCGTACTTCTTGATCTGGGACATCGAGACGTAGACGTCGTTCGGGCCGGCCAGGTAGCCGGTGGTCCGCACGAACGCGTAGTTGTCGAGCACGTCGATGATGCCGGCCACGGGGACGAGAACGTCGTCCTCGCTGACCTGCGGCTCACGCCCACCGGTGTCGGCACCGGTCTCGGTGCGCTCGCCCCGCCCGCGACGACGGTCCCGGAAACGGCTGCGCCGGCCGCGCCGGCCGCCACCCTCGCCGTCGTCGTCGTCGCTGTCCCGCTCGACACGCTCGACACGCTGACCACGGTCGTTGCGGTCACCGCGGTCGTTGCGGTCGGCCCGCTCCGGACGGTCGTTGCGCTCGGCACGCTCGCCCCGGTCGGAACGCTCCGCGCGGTCGTTGCGCTCGCCCCGGTCGGCACGGTCGCCCCGGTCGTTGCGCTCGCCCCGCTCGGCACGCTCGCCCCGCTCGGCACGGTCGCCCCGGTCAGCACGGTCGCCCCGCTCGGCACGCTCGCCCCGGTCAGCACGGTCGCCCCGCTCGGCACGCTCGCCCCGGTCGGCACGCTCCGCGCGGTCGCCCCGCTCGGCACGCTCGCCCCGGTCGGAGCGCTCGCCCCGGTCGGAGCGCTCGGCGCGCTCCGGACGCTCGGCCCGGTCCCGGCGATTCTCGCCGCGGTCGGTCCGCTCGCCAGCGCCAGCCTCTTCGGTACGCGCCTCCTCGGCGCGGACCTCGGTCGGACGCGCCTCAGCGGGACGCGCCTCGGTCGGACGGGTCTCGGTCGGACGGGTCTCCGCTGCTGCGGTCCGGCTCCGCCGGGTGCGAGTGCGACCTTCGGTCTCGGCGGCCGGCTCGGCGGGCGCCTGATCGGCACTGCGCCCCTCGGCTGCCGGCCGGTCGGCGGTTTCCCGCACCTCGGCGCGCACCCCCTCACGGGTCGGAGCGGCCGCGGCCGCGACCTCGGCCCGTGGTCGAGGGGTCCCGGCGGCGTTGCCGCCCTGCCGCTCGGAAATCGCGGCGATCAGCTCGCCCTTGCGCATGCGAGCCGTGCCGGAGATGCCGAGCGACGCAGCCAGGCTCTGCAGCTCTGGCAGCAGCATCGCCGACAGACCGGTGCCGCTACGCCGACGACGGGCGGGAGCGGCTGCGGTGGCATCGCCAGCGACGTTGGAAACATCCGACGTCACGTCGGTGGTGTCGCTCAATGGATTCCTTCCCTCGTAAGGCCGTGGCTGCCCGGAGTCGAAACTCAGGTGGCCGGGCGGCCTCGGTGCACCCGCCTCGCAAGGACGCGTCGCGGGAGTCTGTGACACAGCAGCCGGTCGGTATCCCGACTCACCAACGTCGGTGAGCAGGTCTCGCCGTCTGCGGCGACCTGTGGAAACTGCGGTGCGGCGTGGGCCTTGGCAGGGGTAGACGGGCTGACCGCCGAGAGCTTCGGGGGTGCGCCGCCCCGCAGGAGATCGCGTGCTTCGCGGCTGTGCTAGGTCTAGAGCGTAATCAACTCTTCCGACCTGCGGCAACAGGGTCCCGCTCGGCGTGTCCAAGTCTACCCCGGGCAACCCGTGCGCCGCTGACGTCTATCGGTAACTGCCAGATCTGCCAGTCTGTTCCCGCTGGGAAGCTCGCCGGAGGCTCGCTGAGCGCCAGCACAGTCGGCCCCGCACCACTGACCACAGCCGCCACACCGGCCGCTCGCAACGCCTTGACCAGGGAAGATGTCGCTGGCATCCCGGCTGAACGGTAATCCTGGTGGAGCCGGTCGACCGTGGCCGGCAGCAGCAGGCTCGGGTCGGCGGTGAGCGCGTGCACCAGCAGCGCAGCCCGCCCGGCGGTCAACGCAGCGTCGCCGTGCGGCACGGTGGCCGGCAACGCGGCCCGGGCGGCGGCGGTCAATCCGCGTTCGGCCGGCACGAAAACAATGGGCCGCACCCCGTCGGCGACCGGCAGGGACACCGCCCGGGCACCGGTCGGCTCGGACCAGGCCACCGTGAAGCCGCCGAGCAGGCAGGGCGCAACGTTGTCGGGATGACCCTCGATCTCGGCCGCCAAACGGAGCACGCCCGCCTCGTCCAGCCGGTGCTCCCCATCGGTGACCAGGGCGCGGGCCAGCAACACCCCCGCGACGATCGCGGCGGACGAGGACCCGAGCCCCCGCGCCTGGGGGATCCGGTTGACACACTCCACGCTCAACCCCCCGGGGTGGGCGCCGAGCACGTCGAAGGCAGCGCGCATGGCCCGCACCACGAGGTGCCGGTCATCGTCGGGCAGCTCGCCGGCACCCTGCCCGGTCACCGTCACGCGGACCCCGGCCGACGTGACCTCGGCGGCCAGGTCGTCGTGGAGCCCCAGGGCGAGACCCAACGCGTCGAAGCCAGGGCCCAGGTTGGCGCTGGTGGCGGGGACCCGGACGCGAACCGGCCCGGCGGTGAAGTTCGTCGGCACGCGCTCATGGTAGGGCCTGTTTCATAAGGGCGGTCGAGCCGAGGCGGAGTCCGGGCGACGAGCCGGCAAGGCGCGGTTTCGTCCGGATACCGGTGTTGTATCGGAACGAAACCGCAACGCCGCCGGTCGTCGTCCGGGCCCGCCGCAGGCCGGCCAGTCCTTGTGAAACAGGCCCCAGGGCCAGGGACCGACGGATCCGGTCCCCCGTCCGCAGCCTGGGACCGCCCGGTTCAGCCGACCGGCTCGGGGGTCGCGTCGGTGAGCGAGAGCCGACGGGTGGCGATCCGCCAGCCCACCGCGTACACGAGGGTGATCAGCCCGCAGCCGGCGAGCACGACCCGTTCGTCCACCACGTCCACCACCATGGCCACCGCCAGTTGGCTCACCGAGATGGCCAGCGTGGCGAGCATCATGTCGGTGGCGAAGACGCGCCCCCGCAGGTGGTCCGGGACCTCACCCTGGAGGGCGAAGTTCGATATCACCCAGTTGCTACCGCCCGCGAAGTGCGCCAGGAAGACCAGCAGCAGCACCAGCGGAAACCAACGGACCACCGATGCGCCCAGGTAGGACAGGCCGTAGAGCGACATGGACAGCGCGAGCGCGGGCAGCAGCCAGGCTCGGTTGGTCAGCACCCGACGCATCAGGATCGGCCCCACCAGCGCCCCGGCGCCCCGCACCGCGAAGAGCAGGCCGGCACCGAGCGGGCCGACGCCGTACACGCCGGCCAGCAAGGGGAACACGGTCAGCACGCCGTTGCCCAGGCCGACCGCCGACTTGACAGTGACCAGCGCGAGCACCCGAGGCCGGTGCCCGATGTAGCCGAGCGCCTCACGGACCGCCGCCCAGGTCCGCTGGGCCGGTCGGGTGGTGTCCCGGGGCGCCTGCAGGGGCCGGCGGATCCGGGTCGCCAGGCCCGCAGCCAGCGCCAGGCCCACCGCCGCCACCCAGAAGCAGACGTACGGTCCGGCGACGGTGCTGAGGACGCCGCCGAGCGAGGCGCCGACCACGGTCATGGTGCCCCAGGCGGAGCCGGCCACGGCGTTGCCGGCGGCCAGCTCGTGGGGCTCCAGCACGTTGGGCAGCGCAGCCTGGGCGGCCGGTGAGTAGAACGCCTTGGCGACCGCCACCACGCCGATCGCGACCAGCGCCAACCATGCCGTACCCGCGCCCCGAACCCCGAGCAGCAGCAACACGCCCGCGAGCGCTGCCACGTTCGCGGCGATCATGATCTTTCGCCGGTCGAAACGGTCGGCGATCGTGCCCGTGTACGGCAGCAGCAGCGCCACGATGCCGGTGTCCACGGCCAACACCAGTGCGCCCCAGACTCCGCTGCCGGTCAGGTGGGGCAGCAGCACCAGCAGGGGCACCATGACGAACCAGTCGGCGCCGAAGACCACCAACTCAGCGAGGAAGAGGTTACGGAAGCTCCGATTGCCGGTCAGAACCGAGAGGGTGGACGCCACGGAGCGCGACCCTACCTGTTCGGAACAGGCGCTACACCTGCTGCCAGCAGCGCGGAGACAGTGACGAATGTGTAGCCGCGCGACCGAAGTCCGTTGATCATATCGGTCAGTCCGCGCAACGCGACCAGCCGCCGACGCGCTCCCACGTCGTGGCCGAGCACGATCGTTCCCGGTCGGACGTTGGCCACGATCCGTCGGGCGTGGCCGGCCGGGTCGCCGGGGAACTCACGCTCCACCATCTGCAACGACCAGAGCACGAGTCGGTAGTCCAGCCGGGCCGCCGCGTGCAGCACCGCCCCGCCCAGGTGGCCGTACGGCGGGCGAAGCAGCCGGGGCGGCACCCCCGTCACGTCGGCGATCGCGTCGTGGCTGCGACGAAGATCGTCGTACGCCTCGGTGGCGTCCAGTTCGGCAAGGTCCCGGTGTGCCCAGCTGTGGTTGCCCACCTCGTGCCCGGAGAGCCGGTCACGGATGACCTCGGCGTGCCGCCGGACCTGCGTCCCGACCAGGAAGAAGGTGGCCGGGACCCGATGCTCGGCCAGGGCCTCGAGCACCATCGGAGTCCACTGTGGCGCGGGGCCGTCGTCGAAGGTGAGGGCCACCAGTCGCTGCCCGGTCGGCACCGACCAGACGACCTCCAACGCCCCGCCGCCGACGCCCTGGTTCCCGTCGTCAAAGGTGGCGCCGGCGGGGCCGCCGGCGAGCGGTGTCCGGCGATGGGTGCCCCACCACAGCTCGGACGTCGCCGTACCGATGGCCACACCGCCGACGATCAGGACGCCGCGGCGCAGGAGTTCGCGCCGCGCCCACCCGCGCGCACCCTCGGCCATCCGCCCGTCCTGCGTCACCCCACCCCCAGTTGCTTACCTGGAGTATGCAAGACGTGACGCGCAGTGCCGAGCGCGGCGGATCGGAGTGTCTCGGCCGATCAACGTGGAAACGCCCCCGGCAGAACCCTGCCGGGGGCGTTCCGCGATGCGGTCCGACCTACTCGGTCGGCTCGGACGGAGGCAGCGGCGAGGTGCGGCTACGGGGCAGCCGCAGCACCTCGAACTGGTCCGTGCCCTCCACCAACGCACCCGACGGGGCGGGACGCCCGGCCGGCTGCGCACCCCCGGCCGCCGCCGGGACAGGCGCGGCGCTCGGCACCGCTACCTGATTCGGGGCAGCCGCCTCGTCGGTGTCCGCCGTGGGCACCGCCGGGTCACCGGAGCGCCGCCGACTACGCCGAGCCCGCAGCGACTCCTTGGTGTTCTCCACCATCGTGTACAGCGTCGGCACCAGGATCAGCGTGAGCAGCGTCGAGCTGAGCAGGCCACCGATCACCACGACCGCCAGCGGCTGAGAGATGAAGCCGCCCTCACCGGTCAACCCGAGCGCCATCGGCAGCAGCGCGAAGATGGTCGCCACCGCGGTCATCAGGATCGGACGCAACCGGCGCCGGCCACCCTCGACCACCGCCTCCTGGACCCCCATGCCCTGCGCACGGTACTGGTTGATGAGATCGAGCAGCACGATGGCGTTGGTCACCACGATGCCGACCAGCATCAGCACGCCGATCAGCGCCGGCACGCCGAGCGGCGTCCCGGTGACCAGCAGCAGGCCGATCGCGCCGGTCGCCGCGAACGGGATGGAGATCAGCAGAATCAGCGCCTGGGTGAGGCTGCGGAACGTGGCCACCATGATCAGGAACACGATCGCGATCGCGGCCAGCACCGCCAGACCCAGATCACCGAACGCGTCTGCCTGGTCGGCGCTGACCCCACCGATGGTGAAGGTCGCTCCGGGTACGTTGATGCCGTCCAGCCGCTTCTGCAGCTCCTGGCTGGTCGCACCCAGGTTCGAGCCGGTCGCGGCGCCGGCCACCGACACACTGCGCTCACCGTCGATTCGGCTGACCTGTTGCGGCCCCTCGCCCTGCGTGACCTGCGCGATGTCGCCCAGCTTGACTGGCCCGACCGGCAGTGCCCGCAACTGCTCCACCGACATCGGCGGCTGCGTACCCAACCGCAGCACCACGTTCTGCTGCTGGCCGTCGAGCGTGACCTGACCCAGCGGCGCTCCCCGGAACGCCTGCGACACGAGCTGCCCCACGGCGGCCTCGGTGAGCCCGGCCCGACCGGCCGCGACCCGGTCGACGGTCACGTCGACACGCGGCACCTGCGCGGCAAGGCTGGTGGTGACATCCTCGACGTCCGGCACGCCGGCCATCGCCGTACGGGCCTCCTCGGCGGCCCGGGTCAGCACCTCCGGGTCACTGGCCTGGACGATGACCTCCAGCTGGCTGGTCGACGCCTCCTGCCCGCCGCCGAAGCTGATCTCGCCCAGTCCGCTGCCGAGCTTGTCGAACTCCTCGCGCAGCACCTCACGCATCTGCTTCGCGTCGGTGTCGCCGTCGAGCGCCAGCGACCAGGTCGCGATGTTGTTGCCGCCGCCCCCGAACGGGTTGTCCCCGCCGCCGGCGGTCACCTGGTACGTCGTTACGCCCTCGGTACGGGACAGCACCGACTCGACCTGCTTGGCCGCCGCGTCGGTGGCCGCCAGGCCACTGCCGGCCGGCAGTTCCTGGCTCATGTTGAGGGTGTCCTGGCCGGAGTCGTCCAGGAAGTTGGTCTCCAGCTTCTGGGCGAGGCCGAAGGTGCCGAAGAGCACCAGCAGACCGAGCCCGACGGTGATCCAGCGGGTCGACCGCTTGCGGGTGGCGAACCCGATCACCGGCAGGTAGGCCCGCTGCAACGGGCTGCGCAGCTCCTTCTCCTCCGCGCCGCGCCGCACCGCCTCGTCGTCCGCGGTGCCGCCGCGCGGCTTGAGGAACCAGTACGCGAGGACCGGGATCACGGTCAGCGACACCAGCAGCGAGGCGAGCAGGGCCACCGTCACGGTGATCGCGAACGGCGCGAAGAGCTGGCCCACGAACCCGCCGACCAACGCGATCGGCGCGAACACCGCCACGGTGGTGAGGGTGGACGCGGTCACCGCGCCGGCCACCTCGCGGACGCCGGTGATGATGGCGTGCCGCTTCTCCTCGCCGTACTCCAGGTGTCGTTTGATGTTCTCCAACACGACAATCGAGTCGTCCACCACCCGGCCGACCGCGATTGTCAGCGCGCCGAGGGTGAGCAGGTTGAGCGAGTAGTCGCCGATCCACAGGGCGATCAACGCCACCAGCACGGAGAGCGGGATGGAGACGGCGGTGACCACCGTCGAGCGCACCGACAGCAGGAAGACCAGAATGACGATGACCGCCATCACCAGGCCCAGCAGGCCCTCGGTGGTCAGCGACTCGATCGACTTCTCGACGAACGGCGCCTGGTCGAAGACCACCGTCAACTCCGCGCCGGAGGCGTCCTTCAGGTCGTCGAGCCGGTCGCGGATATCGTGCGAGATCTGCACCGCGTTGCCGTCCGGCGCCGCGGTGACCGCGATGCCGAGGCTGTCCTTGCCGTTGGTCCGGGTGATCGCGGTGGCCGGAGCCAGTTGCTGCTCGACGCTCGCCACATCAGCGAGACGCACGGGCCTCGCGCCCGGGGAAACCACGATGCCGCGCAGGTCGTCCAGGGTGGCGATCGGCGTGCCGACCTGCACCGGAAGGGACAGGGCCCCGTCGGTCACCGCGCCGGCGGGAACCGCCACGCCGTTGGTCTTCAGCGCCGCGCCGATCGCCGTCGGCTGGACCTGCGCCGCGGCCAGCTTCGCCGGGTTCGGGGTGACCAGCACGACGTCGTCGCGGGTGCCGGTCACCTCGACCGTGCGAACCCCCTCGACGCCCTCCAGCTCCGGCACCACCGCCGTACGCAGCTTCTCGGCCAGCGCCCGCTCGTCCCCCGTGCCGGTCGCGGCCAGCACGACCGCCGGAAGATCGTCGGTGCTACCGGCGATGACCTGCGGGTCGACGCCCTCCGGCAGTTGGGAGTCGATCCGGCTCAGCGCGGTCTGCATCTTGTTGACCACGTCGTCCAGGTCGGTGCCGAACTCGTACATCACCTGGACGGTGGCCGAGCCCTCGCGGGACGTGGAGGTGACCTGGTCCAGCCCCGGAATGCCCTGGAGGGCGTTCTCGATCGGCTCGGTGACCTGCGACTCTACGATCTCGGGGCCGGCACCGGGGTAGGGGGCCACGATGAACGCGGCCGGGAACTCGAGCGACGGCAGCAGTTGCTGCTTCAGCGACGGCACGGCGAACGCTCCGAACGCCGTAATCACCACCGCGATGAGGGCGACAAGCCCTCGGTTGGCGAGGCTGAATCTGGCGAGCAGCGACATCGGCCTGGTTCACTCCTGAACGAGAATGCGGGCGGGGATACATGAAAGTGTGCCCGACACGATCACCAGAACCCCCGCCGCCCCCACGCCCGTCCCGCAAACCGGCCGGCCTCCGCCGGTCACCGACCGGGCGGTGGCGCGTTCAGGCCAGGTCGAGGGCGCGGGCCGCTGCCATCGGGTCGTTCGCGATGGTCAACGGCGCCGGCGCGGTGGAGATCGCCCACTCCGGGTCCTTCAGACCGTGGCCGGTCACCGTGCAGACCACCGTCGATCCGGCCGGCACCGCGCCCGCCGCGGCCTGCTGGAGCAGGCCGGCCACGCTGGCCGCGCTGCCCAACTCGACGAAGACCCCCACCTCGCGGGCGAGCAGCCGGTACGCGGAAAGGATCTCCCGGTCGGTCACCGCGGCGATCAGGCCACCGGAGGTGTCCCGGGCGTCCAACGCCTTGGTCCAGCTCGCCGGGTTGCCGATCCGGATCGCCGTGGCGATGGTCGACGGCTCCGGCACGACCTGGCCGGTCACGATCGGGGCCGCACCGGCGGCCTGGAAGCCGTACATCTTCGGCGTCCGGGTGGTGGTGCCGGCGTCCCGTTCCTCCGCGTAACCCATCCAGTAGGCGGAGATGTTGCCGGCGTTGCCCACCGGCAGGCAATGGATGTCGGGGGCGTCACCGAGCGCCTCGACGATCTCGAAGGCCGCCGTCTTCTGACCGTGCAGCCGATCGATGTTGACCGAGTTGACCAACGCGACCGGGTGGTCCTGGGCCAGCTTCGCGGCGAGCGACAGGCAGTCGTCGAAGTTGCCACTCACCTGGAGGAGCTTCGCGCCGTGCACCAACGCCTGGGCCAGCTTGCCCAGCGCGATCTTGCCCTGCGGCACCAGCACCGCGCAGGTCAACCCGGCCCGGGCCGCGTACGCCGCGGCGGAGGCGCTGGTGTTGCCGGTGGAGGCGCAGATGATGGCCTTGTTGCCGGCCTCGACCGCCTTGGACACCGCGAGGGTCATCCCCCGGTCCTTGAACGAGCCGGTCGGGTTGGCGCCCTCCACCTTGAGGTGCACGTCACAACCGGTCCGGGCGGACAGCACCGGCGCCGGCAACAGCGGGGTGTTCCCCTCGTGCAGCGTGACGACCGGCGTGGCCGCGGTGACCGGCAGCCGATCCCGGTACGCCTCGATCAGACCCCGCCACATGTCGTTCTCCTCGCCTCTACCGCCGCGCCGACCCGGCATCAGGGTCACCTTGGACCAGCCTGCCCGAGCCGTCGATCGCACACCCCGGCTTACCCACCTGGCGGGACGCGCGAGCCGTCCCGTCGATGGTCCAACGACTCAGGCGCCGCCCTCGACCCGCAGCACGCTGGTCACCGACCGGACGATGTCCAGACCACGCAGCTCACCGACGGTCGCGGCGAGCGCGGCGTCCGGCGCGACGTGCGTGACGATGACCAACTCGGCGTCGCCGTCCCGGCCCGGGGACCCGCCCGCCGAGCCCTGCCGTACGGTCGCGATCGACACGTCGTGCCGGGCGAACACGCTCGCCACCGAGGCCAGCACACCCGGGCGGTCGGCCACGTCGAGGCTGACGTGGTAGCGGGTCAACGCCTCGCCCATCGGCCGGACCGACAGGTCCGCGTATGCGCTCTCGCTGGCCGCGCGCACCCCGGCGAGCCGGTTGCGGGACACCGCGACCACGTCACCGAGCACGGCGCTCGCGGTCGGCGCACCCCCGGCGCCCCGGCCGTAGAACATCAGCTGCCCGGCCGCGTCGGCCTCCACGAAGACCGCGTTGAACGCGTCGCCCACGCTGGCCAGCGGGTGGCTGCGCGGGATCATCGCCGGGTGCACCCGGACGCTGACGGTCTCCCGACCGCTGGCGTCGACGCCTCGGGCCGCGATGCAGAGCAACTTGATCGTGCAGCCCATCGCCTGGGCGCTGGCCATGTCCGCGGCGGTCACCTCGGTGATGCCCTCGCGGTGCACGTCGGCCGCGCCGACCCGGGTGTGGAACGCCAGCGAGGCGAGGATCGCCGCCTTCGCCGCCGCGTCGAAGCCCTCCACGTCGGCGGTCGGGTCGGCCTCCGCGTACCCCAGTGCGGTGGCCTCTTCCAAGGCCTCGGCGAAGCCGGCGCCGGTCGCGTCCATGGCGGAGAGGATGAAGTTGGTGGTGCCGTTGACGATGCCGGTGACCCGGTTGATCCGGTCACCGTGCAGCGACTCCCGCAACGGGCGCAGCAGCGGGATGGCCCCCGCCACGGACGCCTCGTAGTAGAGGTCGCCGCCACCCTCGGCCGCCGCCTCGTGCAGAGCGACGCCGTCCTCGGCGAGCAGCGCCTTGTTGGCGGTGACCACGCTCTTGCCGGCGCGCAGCGCCTCGACCAGCCAGCCTCGGGCCGGCTCGATGCCGCCGACCACCTCGATCACCACGTCCACGTCGTCACGCTTGATCAGGCCGAGCGCGTCGGTGGTGAACAGGTCCTCGTCAACCGGCAGGTCACCCCGGTCACGGCCGAGCCGACGGACGGCGATGCCGGCGATCTCCAGCGGAGCGCCGATCCGCGCGGCCAGGTCGGCCGACTGCTCGTGCAGCAGACGGACCACCTCCTGGCCGACAGTGCCGCAGCCGAGCAGCGCCAAGCGCACAGGTGACGTCATCCCACATCCAAAGCGAGCAGGTCCTCTTCGGTTTCCCGCCGGACGATCAGGCGCGCCTGGCCGTCGCGTACCGCGACCACCGGTGGCCGGGGTACGTGGTTGTAGTTGCTGGCCATGCTCCGGCAGTAGGCACCGGTGCCGGGCACCGCGACAAGATCTCCGGCCTGCACGTCGGCGGGCAGGAATTCATCCTTCACCACGATGTCCCCGGACTCACAGTGCTTTCCCACCACGCGGGCGAGCAACGGCTGCGCGGTCGAGGCCCGCGAGGCCAGCGTCGCCGAGTAGGACGCGTCGTACAGGGCGGTGCGGATGTTGTCGCTCATCCCGCCGTCGACGCTGACGAACGTCCGGATGCCGTCGAGCTCCTTGACCGTGCCGACCTCGTAGAGGGTGAACACGGCCGGCCCGACGATGGCCCGCCCCGGCTCGATCGACAGGTGCGGCACGGCCAGGTTCTCCGCCGCGCACTCCGAGTCGACGATCTTGCGCAGGCGCTTGGCCAGGTCCTGTGGTGTCGCCGGGTCGTCCTGGGAGGTGTACGCGATGCCGAAGCCACCGCCGAGGTCCAGCTCGGGCAGCTCCACCCCGCGCGCGTCGCGGATCTGCGCCTGGAGGGCGAGCACCCGGCGGGCCGAGACCTCGAAGCCGCTGGCATCGAAGATCTGCGAGCCGATGTGCGAGTGCAGACCACGCAGCTCCAGCACACCCTCGTCGAGGATCTTGAACGCGGCGTTCGCGGCGGCGCCGCCGGCCAGCGAGAAGCCGAACTTCTGGTCCTCGTGGGCGGTGGCGATGAACTCGTGGGTGTGCGCCTCCACGCCGACCGTGACCCGCACCAGCACCCGAGGCCGAACCCCCCGCTCGCGGGCCAGCGCGGTCAGGCGGTCGATCTCGGTGAACGAGTCGACGATGATCCGCCCCACCCCGGCGTCCAGCGCCCGGGACAGCTCGGAGACCGACTTGTTGTTGCCGTGGAAGCCGATCCGCTCCGGCGGCATCCCGGCCGACAACGCGGTGGCCAGCTCACCCCCGGTGCAGACGTCCAGGTGCAGGCCCTCCTCGGCGATCATCCGGACCACCGCCCGGCACAGGAACGCCTTGCCCGCGTAGAAGATGTCCTCGGACGGGAAGGCCGCCCGGAAGTCGCGGCAGCGCGAGCGCAGGTCAGCCTCGTCCAGGACGTACACCGGGGTGCCGAACTCGGCCGCGATGTCGCGGACGCTCAGGCCCGCGACGGCGACCGCGCCGTCGGCCCCCCGCGTCACGCTGCGCGGCCACAGCGCCGGCATCAGGGCGTTGACGTCCTCGGGGGTACGCAGCCAGGCCGGCCCCTGCTTGCTGATGTCCGCGTGCAGCGCACCAGCCTCATGAGCCCGCATGTCACATCCTCTCGGGAGCGGAGACGCCGAGCAGGTTCAGGCCGTTGGCGATCACCGTGCGGGTGGCGTTGTTGAGCCACAGCCGGGCGCGGTGCAGGTCGGTGACCTCCTCGTCGCCCAGCGGCAGCACCCGGCAGTTGTCGTAGAACCGGTGGTAGGAGGCGGCGACGCTCTCCTCCAGGTAACGGGCCACCCGGTGCGGTTCCCGCAGCTCGGCGGCCGTGGCCACCACGGCGGGGAACTCGGCGAGCGCCTTGAGCAGCTCGTTCTCCTTCTCGTGGTCGAGCAGCTCGGGACGGAACGCGTCCCCGTCGCCCGGGACCAGCCCCACCTCGGCGGCGTTGCGGGCCACGCCCGCGGTCCGGGCCGCCACGTACTGCACGTAGTAGACCGGGTTGTCGCGGGTCGCCCGGGTCCACAGCTCGATGTCGATGTCGATCGGGGAGTCGCTGGAGTAGCGGGCCAACGCGTACCGGGAAGCGTCCACGCCGATGGCCTCGACCAGGTCCTCCAGGGTGATCACGGTGCCAGCCCGCTTGCTCATCCGCATCGGGGCGCCGTCGCGCAGCAGGTTGACCAGCTGCCCGATGAGGATCTCCAGGTTGCGCTCCGGGTCGTCGCCGAAGCAGGCGGCCATCGCCTTCATCCGGCCGATGTAGCCGTGGTGGTCGGCGCCCAGCATGATCACGACCCGCTCGAAGCCGCGCTCGCGCTTGTCCAGGTAGTAGGCGCAGTCCGCGGCAAAGTACGTCCACTCGCCGTTGGACTTGCGCAGCACCCGGTCCTTGTCGTCACCGAAGTCGGTGGTGCGCAGCCAGGTCGCGCCCTCGGACTCGTAGAGGTGCCCCTGCTGACGCAGCCGGTTCAGCGCGAGGTCCAGCTCACCGCGGTCGTGCAGGTCCTTCTCGTTGAAGTAGGTGTCGAACTCCACCCCGAAGTCACGCAGCGAGGAGCGGATCTCGTCGAACATCAGCGCGACGCCCTCGACCCGGAAGACCTCCTGGGCGGCGTCGTCGTCGAGGGTCCGCACCTCCGGCCGGCGGGCCTGCACCTCGGTGGCGATCTCGGCGATGTACGCCCCGCCGTAGCCGTCCTCCGGCGCCGGCTCACCCTTGGCGGCGGCGAGCAGCGACCTGGCGAACCGGTCGATCTGCGAACCCGCGTCGTTGAAGTAGTACTCCGTGCCGACGTCGGCGCCGGTGGCCCGCAGCAGCCGGCTCAGCGCGTCACCGACGGCCGCCCAGCGGACCCCGCCGATGTGCACCGGCCCGGTCGGGTTGGCCGAGACGAACTCGAGGTTGATCTTCTCGCCGGCCAGCCGGTCGCTGCGCCCGTACTCCGCGCCGGCCTCGACGATCACCCGGGCGAGCTGACCGGCCGCAGCCGCGTCGAGCCGGATGTTCAGGAAGCCCGGTCCGGCGATTTCGACCGATTTGACGCCCGATGCCCGGCCCAGCTCGTCGGCCAGGGCCGCTGCCAGCTCCCGAGGCGGGACGCCCACCTTCTTGCTCAACTGCAGCGCGAGCGTCGAGGCGTAGTCGCCGTGCTCGGGGTTGCGCGGTCGCTCCACCACCGTGCTCGCCGGCAGCGCGGCGCGGTCGAGCCCACGCTGCTCGAAGACGGCGTGGGCGGCGGCGAGGACGACCGAGGCTAGTTCTGCAGGAGTCACCCAACCATGTTATCGGGGGTAGACTCGGGCACTCGGCGGCTCCCCTGCGCGTCTACCGGCCCGCCACTCCCCTGACCGACCGACTTGACGAGGCACGATGAGCATCAGCACCCCGGGTGGCCCTGAGCGCCGCCCGACCGTGGTCAGCACCGGCAAGAAGCCGGCCGCCGGCCGGCCCGCCGCCGGCGCCAAGGCCGGTTCCGGCAAGCCGACGGGCAAGCCGGCGGGCTCCCCCCGGGCAGGTGGCAAGGGCCCTCGTAAGCCGGTCACCCCGGTCAAGGTGAGCCAGGGCCGCGCCTGGGGCCCCATCGCACTCTTCGTCGCGGTGGGCGTCCTCGCCGCCGGCATCATCGGCTACGGCGCCTGGGCGTCGTTCCAGGGCTCCAAGCCGTGGGACAAGCGGGCCAACGCCATCGACGGCATCGCCAACATCCGCAAGTCCGACCCGGACAGCCTGAAGTACGAGTCACACAAGTCGGGCCCGCTGACCTGGAACTACTCGCCGCCCGTGGGTGGGGTGCACAACGCCGCCTGGCAGAACTGCATGGGCGACGTCTACGACGCCCCGATCGCCAACGAGCACGCGGTGCACAGCCTGGAGCACGGCGCCGTGTGGATCACCTACCGGCCCGACCTCCCCAAGGACCAGGTCGACAAGCTCGCCGGCAAGGTGCGCGGCGTCGAGAAGACGCTGATGAGCCCGTACGAGGGCCTGGACAAGCCGATCTCGCTGCAGGCCTGGGGCTACCAGCTCAAGGTCGACAACGCCGACGACTCGCGGATCGACGAGTTCATCAAGGACCTGCGGGTCAACGCCTCCGTCGAGGGCCCGACGGCGCTCTGCAACACGGGAATCACCGCCACCGGCACCACGCCGCGTGAGCTCCAGCAGCAGCCCACTCAGTAAGGACGGCGATGACTGCCCCCGCCACCACCGACAACGAGTACGACGACACCCCGGCCGTCCCGGACGAGGACGGCCGGGCCCCGGCGTCGCGCTACGGCGTGCTGGCGCTCGCCGTCATGGTGGTGGTGGGGTTGCTCCTCGGGTACGCGGGCGGTCTGCTCACCCCACGCCTCACCCGACCCGGTGACGCGTCGGTCGAGGCGGGCTTCGCCCGGGACATGACGTCCCACCACGCGCAGGCTGTGGAGATGAGCCTGATCGCGTACCGGTCGGCCACCCTCCCCGAGGTGCGACAGATCGCCGTCGACATCGCCACCGGGCAGCAGGGCGAGATCGGCGCCATGCAGACCTGGCTGCGCGAATGGGACCTGAGCCCCACCGGGTCACAGCCACCCATGTCGTGGATGTCCGACGGAGCCACGGTCAAGAACGGGCTGATGCCGGGGATGGCCACCCCGCAGCAGATGGCCGCCCTGCGCGACGCCAAGGGCATCGAGGTCGACCGACAGTTCCTGGCCCTGATGTACGCCCACCACCTCGGCGGCATCCACATGATCGACGCGGCCCTCGGCGAAACCGACAACGACGAGGTGCTGCGGGTGGCTCGGACGATGAAGGCCACCCAGCAGACCGAGCTGAACAACCTCCGGCAGCTCCAGGCGCAGGCCAAGGGCTGACCGACCCACGGGCACACCGGGCCCGCGTCACCGCCACACGATGGTGGGACGCGGGCCGCTCCATACGGCCCCACCCATGCCCCCGTGCAGCCATGCCCGGCACCGCCCATGATCGACTCGGGTTTCAGGAAACCGGGGTGTCAAGGCGACCGGGACACCACGACTTCCAGGAACCCGAGTCGATCAAGACGAAGTACGTTGGCTTGCGCCCTGAAAGATGGCATTTGTCCGTTGTGGGGCAATGGCGAGGCACGGGCGATTACGTTGCTTAGAGAGTTTTCTCCGCACATATCGTGACCAGTTGCGATTCGGGCTCGTTGCCCAAGACGTGGGGGTTGCACTCAGAGACGCACGGCGTTCGGTCACCAGTTGGTGCCGACGCCACACCATTGGCGGTGACGGGGCGGTGGCAGCCGTCCGTCGCGGACAGCGGCAGGGCGAGCCGGGAATGCTCAGCCGCGAACAGGAACTCGAACTGATCGACACACTGCGGGGCGTCCACCCCGACGAGTTCGGCTTGGACGAGGAGTTGTGGACGCGGCAGAGCCTCACCACGCTCATCCAACGGCGCTTCGACCTGCCGTTGGACCCTGGCGCGGTCGGGGCGTACCTGCGGGCCTGGGGGTTGGGTCCGCGCGAGCCGCGCGAGCGCGCCTGCGGGCTCTGCGTCAGCGCGGTCGAGCGCTGGGTCCGCAGTGAGTACCCGGCGATCACCCGGGCCGCCCAGGAGCACCTCGCGGAGGTCTACTGGATCGGCCGGGTCCGACTGCGCGGCACCATGCCGGCGGCGGACGTGATCTCCGCGGTCTCGTCCCGTGGTCGGGTGCGCTTCATGATCACCACGCCGACGGTGGACCCGCCGCTCCCCCGTGACTTCGTGCTGCGCCTCAGCGGCGAGGAGCAGCGCACCGTGCACCTGATCGTGGACGGCTCCTGGCCGCGCAACGAGTGGCCACGTCGGCTCCCCCGGCGAATCGTCCTGCACCCGCTGCCCAGTTGCGGGCGGGCGATCGCGGCGGCCTGAGCACCGGGTGGGCCGGTTACCGACACGATCGGCTCACCCGATACCGATTCGGCGTACGGGGGGAGGGTTTGCTAGTCTTCTCCAGTCGCTGAGCCCCCGTAGCTCAGGGGATAGAGCACCGCCCTCCGGAGGCGGGGGCGCAGGTTCGAATCCTGCCGGGGGCACACTTGCTAAGAAACCTTTGACCAGCACAGTAAGGCCCCTGACCAGGGAAAACCCGGTCAGGGGCCTTACTCGTGTGTCCGGCTGTGTCCGGCCGTCAGCGGCCCGTGGCGGGCGTCTGTGCCATATCCGTGCCAAAGTTCGGGCGCGGTCAGTCGTGGCCAAACGCCCGTTCGACGCGCTGCCGGAGAGCAGCCTCACCGCCGTCTAGGCACTTGGCGTAGATCCTGAGCAGCACCTCTACCGACTGCCCGGCCCAGTCGGCAACCTGCGTCGGCGGCACTCCCCCGTTGAGCTGCGTCGACACGGCAGCGTGCCGCAGGTCGTACGGGGTGCGCGCCAGCGGGGAGGCGTAGACCTCGGGCGTGAAAACGGCGGCACGGGCCCACCGCCATACACGGTTGATCGTCCCCTTGGGTAATTCCTCCTTGTTGCGCTCTCCCACGAACAGCCGGCCGTCCGGGCCGTAGCCGAACATCTCAATATGGGCATTGATGATTGCGGTCAGCTCGGGTGGGCATGGAACCGTTCGCGTCTCCCCTCGGGCGCGCCGCCGGACCTCGCCAGCGAGCCTGACCCGCTTGAGGTGCTACGCCGGACCGGCGCGGCAGGGGACCACGGCATCACGCGGGCGGTGGAGGATGCGCTCTGCGCAGCCGAGCGCCGGGCCGTCGAGACTGCCGAGCCAACGCCGTACGGCCGAGAGGTAATCGTGGCTGCGCGGCAAGCTGGGATGCAGGTGGCCGCGGTCAGCAACAACTCGGCCGGCGCGGTGGCTGCCTACCTGGCGGCGCACCGGCTCGCGGGGTACGTCTCGCCCGTGGTCGGCCGGGCGTACGCCGACCCGGACCGCATGAAGCCCAACCCGGAACCAATCCTGCAAGCAGTGCACGCGCTCGGCGAGCCGCTGGGGCGGTGTGTCCTCGTTGGCGACTCACAGTCGGACATCGAGGGGGCGCGAGCCGCCGGAATCGCGGTGGTCGGCTACGCCAACCGCCCGTCCAAGGTGGAGGCGTTCCGGGTGGCCGGCGCCGACGTAGTGATTACCAGTATGGATGCTCTTGCGTCTGCCTTGCTGGATGCCGAGTTGGACGGGATGCGGTAGAAAGTTGGAAGTGGAGCTGCCCGCCGTGCAACCACCGACTCGTCCTGATCTCGGTATCAAGGTCGGCCCCGTTCCCGGGGCCGACAGCACCGTGCCCGCACTCCGGTTGTGGAGTATCCGGCGGTCGATTGCCTTGGTTGTTGTCGCTGCTCTCCTGATCGTTGGAGCCATGGTTGCCGGCGCGCTCTGGTTCGCCGGCTGGCCCAGCGTCAAGAAGGACGCGGCTGTCACGTCATCAACGCTCTTTGAGCTACTTAAGCTTATTTTTGCCGTTGTAGCGGGCATTGGCGGTGTTGCGGCCCTGGTGGTTGCTTACCGTCGCCAGCGAGTAGCGGAGCATGCGAACCTCCTTGCTGAGTTTTCCCATCAGTTGGCGCACGCGGCTGACCTGCGTGCCGAAGTGACCAAGGCCCTCGCTGAGGCGGCCGATGAGAGGGCGATGGTAGAAACCGAACGCAACGGTGTCCGCCTCTTCAATGAGCGCTTCGCTAAAGCGTCGGAGCAGATAGGTGCGGAGAAGACGGCTGTCCGTCTAGCTGGTGTCTATGCAATGGCTGGTCTTGCAGACGATTGGCAAGAAGGAAGGCAAACCTGCATCGATGTTCTTTGCGCCTACCTTCGTATGCCTTATGTGCCGCCGTTGTTGGACAATGGGAAAGATGTTGGCCATGGCAGCAAGGGGCGGGCGAGAAGGCAGGAGGTGCGCGATGCCCTAGAGGAAAGGGAGGTGAGGCGAACAGTTGTCGGCCTGATGAGGGACCACCTAGCCCCTCTTGAGGCATCCTTGGAGCTTCAGCCAGAGGGCGAAGACAATCTATATATTGACGCATCCCTGCTCCGCGGGTCCGAGTTCGCCTCCCGCCGGGCTCCTGGGAGGTTGCAGTCATGGCAGGGGCACTATTTCAACTTAGACGGGGCGGTCTTTGACGGGGCTGATTTCAAGGGAATGATTCAAGTTGACGGGAAGTTCTCGTTCGAGGGCGCGAAGTTTCTGGAAGGAAGAACACCCTTTGCTGGTTCCGTCTTCGGCGGATACGTTTCGTTTGCCGGGGCACAATTCAGTGGCGGAAGAGTTAGTTTCGAGGACGTGAAAATCGATGGACTAGTAAGCTTCCGGAGCGCGGCCTTTGTGGGTAGCGAAGTCAGCTTCTCTCACGCGAAATTCTGTGGCGAGGTTGGGTTCGCCGACGCCGTCGTCAGTGATGGCAGATTATTCTTTGATTCCGCCGTCTTCGACTCTGGTTCTGTTTCGTTTACCGAAACCAAGTTTGAAGGGGGCGCCGTAGTCTTCGATGGGGCGTGGTTCGGGCGCTCAGTGAACGTCACCTTGGATGAAGCGTTGTTCATGGGCGGTGTCGTTTCGATCCGCTGGCCACTGGTCGACCAGGGCGCATGGCTGTACCTACCGCCCCTCGCTGAACTACCCGGGGTAGTTACGGAGGTAACGCTTCCCGAGCAAGCGGCTAGCTGATGGCCCGAGAGGCATCCGACAGACTGCGGCAAGCGCGGCGGGGAGTCGCCTTGAGCGTGAGGCGAGGGGCGGCGCGACCATGAAAGCGGAGACTACTCGACCATCCACCTTGGGGCACACCCACCAACACTTCGTACGCCCGTACGATCTCTCCCCGTGAGGGAATAGGTGGAACGGCAGCTAGTCGGGCGTCGCCTGTGTCGCCACGGCGTCGGCTTCTGATGAAAATTCGCTTTGGTATGCCTTGATCCACCGTCGCACGGCAGACGGACTAGCCCCATGCCGCGCCGCGATTGAGGCGACCTTTTCACCGTCCACTAGGTGAGCCTTGGCAGCATCGTGCTGAATCTGCCACGGCACCCGCTGCATTCGCCAACCTGAACCGGCGGGATAAGTCTCAGCCTTCATTTCACGCACAAGCCATTCCGGCACATCTAAGATAAAGGCGATATCCTTAATCCGCTTAGTGCAATTCGAGCGGAAAAATGCGTCGAAATTCGCGTACTCACTCTTTGTAATGGCGGAATCCATTCGCCTTTGAAGCGCCGCGCCTCGGGCCTCTGAGGAGACACCGCCAAGGTATCTACTCATACTATCGGCGGTGCCACCCCGACCGCGTACCCCACCGCGCCCGAAGTTCCTGTCGTCGTCATCGTAATCAAACCCATCGCCACCTCGATCAACTCGTCGGTAAGCGAATACTGCTAGGCCTGACCACCACACCACGGTAATCCCCACAGCCAACCATTGGCTCGGCGGAGAGGTCGCTACCCATACCATCCCGGCAGTCAAGAGACCAAAGAGCAACCATGCGAATCGAGCACCCACTGCACCCCATACGGACAGTGCCCACGCCAGCGCTCCGAAGCCAATCCAGGTACGTCGAAGTGCTTGAGGGTCAATTGGGAAGTTCTCCGAATTCTCATCGAAGTAGCGCCCGACCGAATCGGTAACAATTTTCGCGGCAGCCGTTGAGGGAACCCTTGCAAGTTTCTCCGATATGTCTGCCGCCATCACTCCAAGGAGGGTCGCTCCACCGAGGATGATCCCTAGCGAAGCAAGTCCTATAATGACCGTCAGCCAGACGGGATTATCACGCAGGAAGTTCCTTGCAAGTATGGTGATTCGATTCGGGTTGTTTGTCATTATCCAAGCCCTGAAGCGTTTCGCACTTATCCGAGGAATTTTCTCGACCGCTCCGTGGCTGCGCTCATGATCTGACTCCCGAGAACATTCTTCGCGATCTTCCTGTTCGTCGTCTATCACGCGGAGAACGTACAGCTAGGGTGCGACATTGACCTCGATCTTCCCGGCTCGGCCGGACGGCACGCACCGTCGAGCGCGTATCTGATCTTCAGGATGAGCCTGCTAGGCCCGTGGAAGCGCGTTCTGCGTGCCACATACGTGCCAAAGTTGGCTGACTGCTCTACCTACCACCGACGTTCACCCAGCTCAGCGACGGGACACCGCCGGGTAGGACACATCCCTCCGGAGGCGGGGGCGCAGGTTCGAATCCTGCCGGGGGCACCAAGAAAGATTTCACCCGACAGTGCCGGGCGCAGGAGCGAGTTTGGCTCCCGCGCCCGTTTTGCGTTTTCGGCGGCCCTTCCGCCGCCGCGACCCTGCCGTCATCCTGCTGCTTCGGCGTAGCGGCGGGCGAGCCCCGCGAAAGCGGCCTTGAGCTCGGCGGGCCCGATCACCTCGATGTCGGCGTCGAACCTGCCGAGCGCGGCTGCGAGGCCGACCCAGGACCAGGAGCCCTGCACGAGCTTGCAACGGTCGGGGCCGAGTTCTTCGACAAGCCCGTCGCGGGTGTACGTGGCAACGACGGCGGCGGGAAGGTCGAGGATGACCTCCCCCACGCAGGGCCACGCCGAGGTGTCGGTGGAACCTCGGAAGCGGCCCGTGACGTACGTGGCCACGTCTCCCATGGGCAGTTGTCGTGGGGTGAAGCGTGGTCCGGTCGGGGTACGCGGGCTGACCCGGTCGCAGCGGAAGGTCCGCCAGTCGTCCCGGTCGAGGTCCCAGGCGACGAGATACCAACGACCCTTCCAGGTGACGAGGTGGTGGGGCTCCACGCGGCGGGGCGGTGCGCCGGTGGCGGGGCTCGTCGAGGCGTAGTCGAAGCGCAGAACCTCGTGGGCGTGGACGGCCGCGCCGATGGCTGTCAGCACTGTGCTGTCGACCGGGGTGTCCGGCCCGGTGGCGGGTTGTCCGACGGCGGTGACCTGGAGGGCGTCGATGCGGTGCCGCAGCCGGCTGGGCATGACCTGCCGCATGGTGTTCAGCGCTCGCGCCGCGCCCTCCTGGATGTCCGCCCCGGAGAGGGCTGCCACCTGGAGTGCGACGGCGATGGCGACGGCCTGCTCGTCGTCGAACAGCAGGGGTGGCAGTTGGGCGCCGGCGTCGAGCCGGTACCCGCCGTCCGGCCCCTTGAAGGCTCTGATCGGGTAGCCGAGCTCGCGCAGCCGGTCGACGTCGCGTCGGACCGTTCGCAGGCTCACGTCCAGCCTCTCGGCCAGGAGGCCGCCCGGCCAGTCACGCCGGGCCTGGAGGAGCGAGAGCAGCGACAGCAGTCTCGCGGAGGTCGTGGCCATGCATCCGAGTCTGCCCCGGATAGCGGCCACAACCTGACCGCTACCCCTGCCATCGTCGGCGTTGCACCCGGGCACCAGCACGGGCCATGTCACACGAGGAGCAGCAATGAGCATCAACACCGTCGCGCACATCAACCTTCGGGGCAACGCGCGGGCCGCCCTCGATTTCTACCGGGCCGTCTTCGGCGGGGACCTCGTCGCGGTGACCTACGCCGACGCCCGGAACGTGCAGAACCCGGACGAGGCCGACCAGGTCATGTGGGGTCAGGTCACGTCCGCCGAGGGCTTCCAGATCATGGCGTACGACGTGCCGTCGGCGCGGCCGTGGAGCCAGGGCGATAGCCCGTTCTTCGTCTCGGTCCGGGGCAGCGACGCCGACGAGATCACCGGCTACTGGAAGAAGCTGAGCGAGGGCTCGACCGTCCTGGTCGACCTCGCGCCCGCCGGCTGGGCTCCCCTCTACGGCATGCTCACCGACCCGTTCGGAGTCACCTGGGTGCTCGACGTCGCCGTCGAATACGACGCCGCCTGACCAGAAGGAGCAGCCCACCGCCGATCCCGAGGGATCGGCGGTGGGCTTCGGTGCCGCTCAGTGCGCCTCGGCCGGCACCAACCTCAGGTGCGCCTCGGGTGTCGTACCCGCGTCCGGGCCTCCGGCGTCCGAGCGGCGCTCGCGGCGTTTGAGCCACCGGTCGATCACGAGGTTTCCGACGAGCCCGACAGCGCCCCAGATGGCGATGACCAACAGGTTCTGTCCGACGCCGACGCCGTCGAAGTACCGCAGCGATCGGGCGATGTCGACCGCCGCGGGCAGCGGCAGCACGTCCTGGAGAGGTCGGAACACCTCGGGGACCAGGTACACCGACATGCCACCGCCGGAGGCGGGTACGCCGGCCATCATGAGCACCACCATCATCGGGATGATTCCCGCCAGGCCGACGGTGCGGGTGAGCACTCCGGTGGCCAGGGAGACCGAGAATATGGTCAGGGTGCCGTAGGCGATCGTCTCCAGGGCGTTGCCGCTGATCGCGCCGATGAGGACGTCGAAGAGGAACCACAGCCAGACGGACATGCCGATCGCCCAGCCGCCCAGCAGCGGCAGGAACTGGCGCAGGCGGCGTACGTGCGGCGCGCCGCCGCGCAGGACGGCCAGGAACAGGAAGCCGGCCATGATCCAGGACATGCCGACGTACATGCTGTTGCTGCCGCCGGTGTCGGTCTCGCTCAGGGGTTGCACGTCGGTGAGCGTGAGCGGGAGGCCCTGGGCCGCGGTGATCGGCTGGAAGATCGCGCGGATCGCGGACTGCTGGCTGGCGTTCGCGGCGGACGCCGAGTAGAGCGTCGCCGGGGTGTCCGGCGCCGACGGCAGGACGAAGGCGGCGACCACGTCGCGGGAGCGGATCTGCTCGGTGGCCTCATCCACGGTGCCGGCGACGGTGACGTCGAGGATGCCGTCGAGCTGTGCGTTGAGACCGGCAGCGGTCTGCTGAGCCTGCCCCGGGGCGGCGGCGACCACGACGACCGGGATGTCGTGCGGTTGCGGTTTGTGCATGGAGAACCCCATGGCGCCCACGACGACCACGAGGATGGCCAGCGGGAAGCCGGCCGCGGCCACGTACCGGAATCGCTTGGAGCGCGGCGGCCCGCCGGCCAGAGCGGGGGCCTTCGAGTCGGGGTCGGTGATCGGGGGGACGCCGGGGATCATCTTCCCGCTCGCGCTGCGCTCCTTGAGCAGGCAGAGCGCGAGGGCGGCCACGATCCACACGGCCAGGACGATCAGGTGGGTGCCCAGACCGTTGCCGTCGAAGTACAGGACCGAGCGCAGTGCCTCACCGGCCGCCGGGAGCGGCAGCACGCCATGCAGGAACTGGAAGAACCCGGGCATGTTGTGCACGGACAGGGCCAGGTTCGACGCGGGCATGCCGAACACGACCCAGAGCAGCATGCCGGGCAGCACCGCGAGGGGCCCGACCACCTTGGAGAGCAGCAGCTGGGCCAGGCCGACGGCCGCGGTGGCGAGCATGCCGACGCCGAGGAAGGTGAGGTAGTGGCCCTCGACAGCACCCACGATGGGCCCGAGGATGAGCCAGATGATCGAGCTGGTGAACGCGGACCAACCGGCCAGCACGGGCAGGAACCGTCGCAGCCGCAGCAGGTGGGGGACGCCCATCACCATGATGCTCAGTGGCACGTATCCGGCCAGCATCATGCCCATCGCGGCGAACAGGACCGCGATGCCGGCCGAGTCACCGGCGGGTAGCGGTGCGACGTCCTCGGTGGTGGTCTGCCAGCTGTTCTGGAGGGCCACCGGCGCGAGCAACTGCTGGACGGTGGCGTTCTGTGAGGCTCCGGCCGCCGAGGCGGTGAGGATGGTGGCGTTGGCGCCGCCCGCGGTGGGCAGGACGAGCGCGCCGGTGGCTTCCTGGTCGTGCAGCAGGTCGACCGCGTCGTCGCGGGTGGCCACCAGGGTGGCCTCGGTGCTGTCAGCGGCGTTGAGCCCGTCGACGACGGCCTGCGCCGTGGCGCCGCTGCCGACGACCGCGACCGGCATGTCCCGGGGGTGCGGTGAGTGCATGGTCGACATGTAGGTCGCGAACATCATGGTGACCATGAGGAACGGCATCACGAACAGTGCGACCATTCGGATGATCTGTTCCTTGCGGTCCGCGCCGGGCGGGCGGCCGTCCACGACGTCGGCAGCCTCGATCACGGCTTCGGTATCCATGCACGCTCCAGCTCATGTTTGTACGCCAGTTGACTTACAAACTGTAGGCGGCGGATGCCGGGACCGGGAATCCGGCTAGGTTGACCTGAGTCACATCCGGGCGAGAAACACGAGGGGGCCGTCATGAGGCGCTCCGAGGCGGCCCGCACCGCGCTGCTGGACGCGGCGGAGCGGCTGTTCGCCGAGGCGGGAGTCGCCGAGGTCTCCGACCGCAGGGTGGCCGAGGCGGCTGGCAACACCAACCACTCGGCGGTGCGCTACTACTTCGGCGGGCGCGAGGGCCTGCTGAAGGCACTCATGGCCCGCCACGTGCACGACGTGACGGAACAACGCGCCGGGATGCCCCCACCCGAGGACTCCGTCCTCGGCGACATCCGCGGTCTCGTGGAGCCGAGCATGCGCGCCCTCGACCAGCTACCGCGCCCGAGCTGGCGGGCCCGGTTCCTGGAACACATGCTGCACAACCCCGCCACCCAGCCGATCGTGCGGGAAGCCCAGGACACCACGCCACAGGCACTGGAGCTGCGCGAGTCACTGGCCGCGCGGCTACGGCACCTCGACCCGGAGGTGGTCGCCGGCCGGGCGCTCCTGATCACCCGAATCGTCAGCACCA
Source organism: Micromonospora sp. M61 (assembly GCF_018070245.1). Classification (NCBI taxonomy): domain Bacteria; kingdom Bacillati; phylum Actinomycetota; class Actinomycetes; order Micromonosporales; family Micromonosporaceae; genus Micromonospora; species Micromonospora sp. M61. The sequence continues at coordinate 75,843 of NZ_JAGPYA010000020.1, forward strand.
CGACGGCCGAGGTCGAGGCACGCGCCGAACGCGACGGCGAAGACCCGCGATGGCCCGAGGTCGGCGACTTCCTCGTCGACGCCATCACCGGAATGCTCAGCGCCCCCATCAGCCGGCCACGCCGAGCCGACAGCTGATCGCCGGCTCACCTGCTGACGTACGCCGCCAGGTGCTCGCCGGTGAGGGTGGAGCGACCAGCCACGAGGTCGGTCGGGGTGCCCTCGAAGACGATCCGGCCTCCGTCGTGACCGGCGCCGGGACCGAGGTCGATGATCCAGTCGGCGTGCGCCATGACCGCCTGGTGGTGCTCGATGACGATCACCGACTTGCCGGAGTCGACGAGGCGGTCGAGCAGGCCGAGCAACTGCTCGACGTCGGCCAGGTGCAGGCCGGTGGTCGGCTCGTCGAGGACGTAGACGCCGCCCTTCTCGGCCATGTGGGTGGCCAGCTTGAGCCGCTGCCGCTCGCCGCCGGACAGGGTCGTGAGCGGCTGCCCCAGGCTGAGGTAGCCGAGCCCGACCTCGGCGAGCCGGTCGAGGATGGCGTGCGCGGCGGGCGTACGCGCCTCGCCGGCGCCGAAGAACTTCTCGGCCTCGGTCACCGACATCGCCAGCACCTCGCTGATGTCACGACCGCCGAAACGGTATTCCAGCACCGACGCCTGGAACCGCTTGCCCTCGCAGTCCTCGCAGGGAGCGGCGACGCCGGCCATCATCCCCAGGTCCGTGTAGATGACACCGGCACCGTTGCAACTCGGGCAGGCACCCTCGGAGTTGGCGCTGAACAGCGCCGGCTTCACACCGTTGGCCTTCGCGAACGCCTTACGGATCGGGTCCAACAGCCCGGTGTACGTGGCCGGGTTGCTCCGCCGTGAGCCCCGGATCGCGCCCTGGTCGATCGACACCACGCCCGCTCCGGCGGGAATCGACGCGTGCACCAGGGAGCTCTTGCCGGAGCCGGCGACGCCGGTGACGACGACGAGCACGCCGAGCGGCACGTCGACGTCGACGTCGCGCAGGTTGTTGGCCGACGCGCCACGGATCTCCAGCTTGCCGGTGGGCGTGCGGACCGTCTCCTTGAGCGTCGCCCGGTCGTCCAGGTGGCGACCGGTGATGGTGCCGCTGGCGCGCAGACCCTCCAGGGTGCCCTCGTAGCAGACGGTCCCGCCGTCCGTGCCTGCGCCGGGACCGAGATCGACGACGTGGTCGGCGATGGCGATGGCCTCCGGCTTGTGCTCCACGACCAGCACGGTGTTGCCCTTGTCGCGCAGTTGGAGCAGCAGCTCGTTCATCCGCTGGATGTCGTGCGGGTGCAGCCCGATCGTCGGCTCGTCGAAGACGTAGGTGACGTCGGTGAGCGAGGAGCCCAGGTGGCGGATCATCTTGGTGCGCTGCGCCTCGCCACCGGAGAGGGTGCCCGACGGCCGGTCGAGGGACAGGTAACCCAGGCCGATCTCCTCGAACGAGTCGAGGAGGTGTTGCAGCCCCGCCAGCAACGGCGTCACCGACGGCTCCTTGATCCCGCGCACCCAGGCGGCCAGGTCACTGATCTGCATCGCGCAGGCGTCGGCGATGTTCTTTCCCTTGATCTTCGACGACAGGGCCTCCTTGCTGAGCCGGGTGCCGGCGCAGTCGGGACAGGTCGTGAAGGTCACCGCCCGCTCCACGAAGGCGCGGATGTGCGGCTGCAACGCGTCGATGTCCTTGGAGAGGAAGGACTTCTGGATCGACGGGATCAGGCCCGCGTACGTCAGGTTGATGCCGTCGATTTTGATCTTGGTCGGCTCCCGGTGGAGCAGGTCGTGCTGCTCCCGCTTGGTGAATTTGCCGATCGGCTTGTCCGGGTCGAAGTAGCCGCAGCCACGGAAGATCCGGCCGTACCAGCCCTCCATGCTGTAACCCGGGATCGTGATCGCGCCCTCGTTGAGCGAGAGGCTGTCGTCGTACAGCGCCGACAGGTCGATGTCGGTGACCGCGCCCATGCCCTCGCACCGCGGACACATGCCGCCGAGACGGGTGAAGGTCGCCTTCTCGGTCTTCGTCCTGCCAGCGCCACGGTCGACGGTGATCGCACCGGTTGCCTTCACCGAGGGGACATTGAAGGAGTATGCGTTGGGCGAGCCGATCTGCGGTTGCCCGAGCCGACTGAACAGGATGCGCAGCATCGCGTTGGCGTCGGTGGCGGTGCCGACGGTGGACCGGGAGTTGGCGCCCATCCGCTCCTGGTCCACGATGATCGCCGTGGTCAGGCCGTCCAGCAGGTCGACCTCGGGCCGCGCCAACGTCGGCATGAAACCCTGCACGAACGCGCTGTACGTCTCGTTGATCATCCGCTGCGACTCGGCGGCGATGGTGCCGAACACCAGCGAACTCTTGCCGGAGCCGGAGACACCCGTGAACACCGTCAGCCGCCGCTTGGGGATCTCGACGCTGACGTCCCTGAGGTTGTTGACGCGCGCGCCCTGCACCCGGATCAGGTCGTGGCTGTCGGCAACGTGCGGCGCGGACGGCTGGGTGGCCGTGCTCATCGTGTCTCCATCTGTCGGGCGGAACGACTCAGCGCACTTCCTGGATGCGGATCATATTGCCGGCGGGGTCCCGGAAGGCGCAGTCGCGTACGCCGTACGGCTGCTCGGTCGGCTCCTGGACGACCTCGGCGTCGCTGGCCTCCAGCTTCGCGAACGTGGCGTCCAGATCGGTGGTGGCGAGGTTGACACCGAAGTAGCTGCCCTTGGCCATCAGCTCAAGGATGGTCTGCCGCTCGGCGTCGGTGATGCCCGGATTGGCGGTCGGAGGGTGCAGGACGATGGCTGTGCTGGGCTGGCCGACCGGCCCGACCGTGATCCAGCGCATCCCCTCGTAACCGACGTCGAGGCGGACCTCGAAGCCGAGGATGTCCCGGTAGAAGGCCAGGGAGGCGTCCGGATCGGTGTGCGGAAGGAAGCTCGAGTGAATGGTGATGTCCATGGCCGTCACGCTAGTTGCGGCTCCGCGACCCGCGCTTCTCGATTCCTGATCGGTCTGGTCACCTGCTTCGCCACGCACGACGGCATCCCCGCCGTCGCCTGCGCCGCCTGACGGCGGTAGACGCTGGGCGGCACGCCGACCAGCTCGGTGAAACGGGTGCTGAAGGTGCCCAGCGACGAACAGCCCACCGCGAAACAGACATCGGTGACGCTCAGGTCGCCACGACGCAGCAGCGCCATGGCCCGCTCGATCCGTCGTGTCATGAGGTAGCTGTAGGGGGACTCGCCATAGGCGAGCCGGAACTCGCGGCTGAGGTGCCCCGCCGACATGTGCGCGCCACGGGCGAGCGCCTCGACGTCCAGCGGAGACGCATACTCCCGGTCGATCCGGTCGCGGACCCGGCGCAGCCGCGCCAGGTCGCCCAGTCGCTGGGTCGCGTCGGGTTTGCTGCTCACCTGGAAAATCGTGCCACAACCCACCGACATTCAGCCGGTCGCCGGGCGCGAGCGAGGGCCGGCGAGCCTGGTCAGCCGGCCTCGCGGCGGGCACGGGCCCGGCGCTTCCCCTCGTGCATGGCCTGCACCCGGGCCACCGGGATGGTCCGCCCCTCGGCGACGAGGTCGGCGGGGAGCGGCTGCGGGGCCGGCATCAGCGCGGCCCAGGGATCGCCGTCGGCGACCAGCGACGGCACCGTCCGGATGGTGAAGTCGGCGGGGGTCACCTCGGTCAGGTCGGCCCAGTCGACAGGGAAGGAGACCGGCATCCCGGGGCGCAGTCGAGGGCTGTACGCGGCGGCCACGGTGGCCCCGCCCGCGCGGGTGGCGTCCACGAAGACCCGGCCACCCCGGTCCTCCTTGATGTACGCCGTGGTCGCCAGCGCCGGGTCGAGCCGCTCGGCGCGGACGGCGAGCGCCCGGGTGGCGGCGGCCAACTCCTCCGCCGTGGGTTCGTCGGCCACCGGGACGAACACGTGCACGCCCTTGGCCCCGCTGGTCTTGACGGCGCCGGCGAGGCCGGAGTCGGCGAGCGCCTGGCGGACCAGCAGGGCGGCGGCGACCGCCGCGCGGAACCCGTCGCCCTCCGGCGGGTCCAGGTCGAGCACCAGGTGGGTCGGGCGGTGCGGGTCCGCCGCGGTGGCCAGCGTCGGGTGGTACTCCACCGCCCGCTGGTTGGCGAACCAGAGCAGGGTACGGCGGTCGTCGCAGAGGGCGTACGAGATCTCCCGGTGCGACGCCTCCGCCCAGACCGGCACCCGGCGGACCCAGTCCGGCGTGTAGCGGGGAAGGTTCTTCTGCATGAACGGTGGCTGGCCAGGGCGGACCTTGATCACCGACAGCGGACGGCCCCGCAGTTGCGCGAGGATCGGGTCGTGGACCGCGTCGAGGTAGTCGACCAGGTCGCGCTTTGTCGCGTCGTCGCGGTCGGACAACGGCTGGTCCAGGTTGGTCAGGGCCACGCCGTCCCGGGTCTCGTCAGCCTCGCTCACCCGACCACCCTCCCGGCCTGAGTGCCGTCGGTCAACCGGACGTGCCGATCGGTTCCGGGAACACGTCGAGGAGGTAGGCGCCGTCGGTGGGCAGCCAGCAAGAAATGCCTTGCTCTGCCATTTCGATTTGTGATCATGTGCCCGATGAAATTCTTTCCCGCTACTGCTGACTCCACCGCCCTGGACCGTGCCGCCGCGTACCCGGCCGACGGTCCGATCACCGCCCTGACCGCTGAGAAGATCCGCGAGGAGCTCGGTGCCAACCAGTTCCGCCCGGAATGGGTCTGGCTTGCCGAGGACGAGAACGGGTACATCCTTGCCCGTGCACTCTGGTGGGGTCGTGCCGACAGCGAGCGCCCCATAGCGCTCGATTGCCTCCAGGTCCGTTCCACCGTTGCCGATCCGGTCGCCGTCGCCACCAGGCTCCTTGACGCCGCGCATGCCGCCTTCGGCGCGCGGCCGCTGTACAACCTCTCCCTCCCAACGGACTGGAGCAGCCGACCGGAACTGAGCGAGGCAGTGGCCTGGCGTCGCGAGGCGGGCCTGCGCACAGGGCTGAGCCGGGAGATTCAGCGCCTGCGCTACGAGTGGACTCCGGCGGCGGGACTGCCCGGGGCCGGCGGTCGGCTGACGTTCCGCGAGGGCAGCGACGAGGAGTTCCTGGAGGCCTTCGTGCGGGTGTCGGGCGACAGCCTCGACGAGGCCACCCGTGACGAGCTGCGCAGAAAGAGCGCCAGGCAGCTGGCCGAGGAGGACATGAAGTTCTACCTCGACTGCCCGGGTGAGCGCTCCTGGTGGAGGCTTGCGGAGCTGCCCGACGGCACTCTCGCCGGCCTGGCCGTCCCGTCAGCGACCCCGTACAACCGCAACGTCGGGTATCTCGGTGTCGTACCCGAGCAGCGCGGCAAGGGACTGATCGACGAGATCCTCGCCGAGATCACCCGCTTCCACGCAACCGAACGCGCCGAGCGCATCACCGCGACCACGGACACTACGAACATCCCGATGGCCGCCGCCTTCGACCGCGCCAACTACGAGGTGACGGAGATCCGTATGGTTCTGGAGGCTTCGGGGGCCGCATGACGTGCCGACGGGAACGGCGTTCCACCACCACGAGCCGCAATTCGTCATTAGCCCCGTCAGCGGCAGGACAAGGGATGACGCCGCCGGTGTCGTCCCCCTGCCTGGGTCGTCCCAGGCGGCAGCCGAGGCGTTGCTGGACGTGTTCAACTCGCGGCGGCGCCGTCGGTCAACCGGACGCGGCGCTCGGGTACGGATCGGTTTCGGCGCCCACCGTGGCCGGCCCCGACGGGTCAGTGTCCGGCCCGGGGTGGACTGGGCGTCGGGGCAGTGCCGTCACGGCGACAAGTGACGCGGTGACCACCAGGGCGGCGGCCACGGCGAACGCGGTCCGGTAGCCGCCGGCGAGCGCTGCCGTCTCGGCCCAGCCGGAAGCCCGCAGAGCGTCGCTGCGAGCGGCGGCCAGGGTGGCCAGCACGGCCAGGCCGACCGCGCCGCCGACCTGCTGGGTGGTGTTGGCGAGGCCGGAGGCGAGCCCGGCGTCCGTGTCGGTCGCGCCGGCCATCGCGAGGGTGGTGACCGCCGGCAGCGTCAGGCCGCCGGCCACCCCGAAGACGAGCATGGCGGGGAGTACGCCCACGGCGTAACCACCGTCAGCGGGCAGCCGGGCGAGCAGCAGGAACCCGACGGTCGCCAGGCCCAGCCCGGCCAGGAGCACGCTCCGGGCACCCCAACGGGCGATCAGCCGACCGGCGAAGCCGAGCGACACCACCGCGATCACCACCGGGGTGGGCAGGAACGCCCAGCCGGTGGCCGACGCGTCCAGCCCGAGCACCAGTTGCAGCTCCACGGCGAGCAGGAACTGGAAGCCGAAGTACGCGGCGACCATGAGGAACTGCACGGTGTTCGCCGCGACCAGGCCCGGTACGCGCAGCACCCGGGCCGGCAGCAGCGGGACGGCGGCCACCCGCTGACGTACGGCGAACCCGCCGAGCAGCAGCACCGCGAGCACCGCCGTACCGAGGGTGCGTGGGCTGGTCCAGCGGTGCTCGGCGGTGCCCACGATGCCCAGCACGGCGACCATGAGGCCTGCGGTGGCGAGCAGCGCGCCGGGCACGTCCAGGCCGGACCGCAGGCCGATGCCCCGTTCGGCGGGGAGCCGGCGGACGGCGGCGAGCAGGATGACCGCCCCGATCGGCAGGTTGACCAGGAAGATCGACCGCCAGCCGGCAGCCTCGGTGAGCACCCCACCGGCGACCGTGCCGATCGACGCGCCGGCCGCTCCGGTGAAGCTGAACACGGCGATCGCACGCGCCCGCTCGGCCGCCTCGGGGTAGAGCCGGACGATCATGCCGAGACTGACCGCCATGGCGAGCGCGCCGCCGACGCCCTGCCCGAAGCGCGCGGCGACCAGCAGCGCCGGCCCGGTGGCGACCGCGCAGGCCAGCGAGGCCACTGTGAACAGTGTGATGCCGGCCAGGAAGACCCGCCGTCGGCCGAGCAGGTCGCCGAGACGGCCGGCGAGCAGCAGCAGCCCGCCGAACGCGACCAGGTAGGCGTTGACCACCCACGCCAGGCCGGCGGCGGTGAAGCCCAGGTCGCGTTGTACGGCGGGCAGTGCCACAGCGACCACGCTGCCGTCCAGGATGATCATCAGGCTGCCGGCGCAGAGCACCAGCAGCGCTGGCCAGCGGGACGCGACGACACGGTCCATGGAACCCCTCCTTGGTGCACGGTTTGTTACCGAGGTCATCGTCTGTGACCATGAGCCGGAGCGGAAGGAGGCACTGTTGTGTCCCAGAGGAACAGCGATGTGTCCGCGCAGGTGAAGGCCGAGTTGACCTGCGCGGCCGAGAACGTGCCGTTCACCCCGGGTCAGGCCCGGGCCTGCACCGTCCGCGAGGTGCTCGACCGGGTCGGCGGCAAATGGAGCATCAGCATCCTGGTGTCCGCCTCACACGGCCCGGTGCGCTTCACCGAGCTGGAGCGGAACGTCGAGGGGATCAGTCGGCGGATGCTCACGCTGACGCTGCGCAACCTGGAACGGGACGGCCTGCTGCACCGCACGGTCTACCCGACCGTCCCGCCCAAGGTCGAGTACACGGCGACCCCGATGGCCTTGGAGCTCTACGAGTCGCTGGTGGCACTCACGAGCTGGGCCGAGCGGCACCGCCGGGCCATCGCCGAGGCGCGGACCAGGTACGACGCCGAGCACGCCGGCTAAACCGCGCACCGGTGTGGGGAACGCCACCACGCCAATCTGACCGATCGGTCAGGGTCTGACCGATCGGTCAGGCATGCTGGTCTGCGGAGGTGGACCAGTGATGGCCAGAGCAGTGTCCGAGACGCACGGCGAGATCCTCGCCGCGGCGGCGCGGCAGTTCGCGGTGACCGGTTACCGGGGCACCTCGCTCCAGGACATCGCCCGCGAGGTCGGCTGTTCCAAGGCGACCGTGCTCTACCACTTCGCCAGCAAGGAAGCCCTGCTCGCCGAGCTGATGGCCCCGGCGATCGCGGTGCTGCGAGACCTCGACGACCAGCTCACCGGGCTGACCGGAGCGGTCGCCCAGCAGGCCGCCGCCGTCGGCTTCGTCGACCTCGCGGTCCGGTTCCGGGGTGAGATCGCGCTGCTCCGCGGCGAGTTCGCAGAACTGCTCTGCCAGCCGGCCTTCGCACATATCCAGCAGATCTCGGAACGCCTTCGGGACGCGTTGGCCGGCCACTCGGACCGGCCGGTAGCCCGGGTGACGGCACTGGTGCTGCTGGCCGGCATCCCCGAGGCGTGCGCCGAGTTCGTCGACATTCCCGACGACGACCTGCGCTCCGCCCTGCTCACCCTCGTCCGGCGGGCCGTCGAACCCGTCGACGCAGCCCTGCCCCAACAACCCACGACCGAGGACAAGGACTCCTGATGGCCACCCTGCTCTACCGGCTCGGCCGGGGCGCGTTGCGCCGGCGACGGCTAGTCGTCGCGCTCTGGCTCGTCGTACTCGTCGTCGCCGGCCTGGCCGCGGCGACCCTGCGCGGCCCGACGGCGAGCAACTTCACCATGCCCGGCACCGAGAGCCAGCGCGCGCTCGACCTGCTCAGCGAGCAGTTCCCCGCAGCCAGCGGCGCCACCGGCACCATCGCGGTCAAAGCGCCGGCCGACGGTCAACTGGCCACCCCCGAGGGTCAGGCCGTGGTGCAGGAGCTGGTCCAGGAGGCCTCGACACTGCCCGGCGTGGTCGGCGCGGTCAACCCGTTCCAGGTCGGCGCGGTCTCGCCCAACGGCCGGTACGCGCTGGTCCAGGTCCAGTTCGCCACCGGCGGCGACGAGGTGACCGACGAGCAGCGCACCGCGTACGAGGAGGTCGGCGCCGCCGTCGAGGCGAAGGGTTGGCAGGTCGCCCCGGGCGGCGAGGTGCTGGGTGGTGAGCCGGAGATCGGCTCCACCGAGGCGCTCGGCGTACTGGTCGCCGCGATCGTCCTGATCATCACGTTCGGTTCACTGGTCGCCGCTGGAATGACCATGCTCAACGCGCTGATCGGCGTCGGCGTCGGCATGGCCGGTCTGTTCGCGCTGAGCGGCGTCATCGAGTTGACCAGCACCGCGCCGATCCTGGCGCTGATGCTCGGCCTCGCCGTCGGTATCGACTACTCGTTGTTCATCACCTCCCGGCACCGACAGAACCTGCTCGAAGGCCTGTCACCGGAGGAGGCGGTCGGCCGCGCGGTGGGCACCGCCGGTTCCGCCGTGGTCTTCGCGGGTGCCACGGTGGTCATCGCCCTCGCCGGCCTGGCCGTGGTGAACATTCCGTTCCTTACCGTGATGGGTCTCGCCGCCGCCGGCACTGTCACCATCGCCGTGCTCGTGGCGATCACCCTCCAGCCCGCACTGCTCGGCTTCGCCGGCAACCGGGTGCTGCCGCGCCGCCTGCGTTCCACGGTCGACGCCGCCGCGCCTGGTGAGCCGGTGGGCGAAGAGACGGTGCCGGCCGAGGACCGCTCCGGGTTCGGCTTCCGCTGGGCGCGGTTCGTCATCCGCTTCCGGGTGCCGGTCATCCTGGTCTCGCTGCTCGGCCTGGGCCTGCTCGCGCTGCCCACGCCGGACATGCGGCTGGCCCTGCCGGACGCCAGCACGGCGACGGTGGGCTCACCGGCCCGGGTGGCGAGCGACCTGACCACCGAGGGCTTCGGTCCGGGCTTCACCGGCCGACTCGCGGTGGTCGTGGCGGGCGACGACGCGCAGGCGACCGCGGCCGCAGTGCCGCAGGTGACCGCGATGATCCAGCGCACCGAGAACGTCCTCGCGGTGGCACCGCCGCAGCTGAGCCCGGACGGGCGGACCGCGCTGCTCGGGGTGGTGCCGAAGACCGGCCCGACCGACGAGGCCACCGAGACCCTGGTGCACAACGTCCGCGACGCGGTCGGCGGGGTCCAGGGCGTCGAGGTGCTGCTCACCGGCGCCACCGCGGTCGGGATCGACGTCTCGGAGAAGCTCTCCGACGCGCTGCCGATCTACCTGCTGCTGGTCGTCGGGCTCTCGGTGCTGCTGCTGATGCTGGTGTTCCGCTCACTGCTGGTGCCGCTCAAGGCGGCGCTGGGCTTCCTGCTCACCGTGGCCGCCACGTTCGGCATCACGGTGGCGATCTTCCAGCAGGGCCACCTCGCCAACCTGGTCGGCCTGGACACCCCGGCCCCGCTGGTCAGCTTCCTGCCCATCCTGCTGATCGGCATCCTGTTCGGGCTGGCCATGGACTACGAGGTGTTCCTGGTCTCCCGGATGCGGGAGGACTTCGTGCACGGCGACACCGCGCGTGAGGCCACGATCAGCGGAATGGGCCATGGTGCCCGGGTGGTCACCGCCGCCGCGCTGATCATGATGTCCGTCTTCGGCGGCTTCGTTTTCCTCGAAGACCCGATCATCAAGTCGATGGGCTTCGCGCTCGCCATCGGCGTGGCCATCGACGCGTTCGTGGTCCGGATGACCATCGTGCCGGCGGTGATGTCCCTGCTCGGCGACCGTGCCTGGTGGCTCCCCCGCTGGCTCAACCGCGCCCTGCCCAACGTGGACATCGAGGGCGAGGGCCTGCGCGAGCACCTGGAGGACCGGACCCCCACTCGGGTCTGAGCCCCACCTGGTCGATCATGGAGTTGTGGTGTCCGCCGTGCCCCGGTCCGGGGCGTTGGTCGGGCACCACAACTCCATGATCGGCACGACCGGGGTCGGGTCAGACCCCGGCCGGGTACGTTTCCATCTCGCCGGGGGCGGCCGGGACCGGCAGCGGGTGCAGGGCCGTCGTCTCGTCACACCAGATGAAGGCGTCGTACCGGTCGCCGAGCCGCGTCGGCACGTAGTTGCCCCAGGACTCGAAGGACGGGTCGTAGACGACCCCGATCGCCCGGTGGTCGACGGTCTCGGTGACCCAGCCCGGCTGGTCGTCGCCGCCGAAGATCAGGACCGCCCGCTCCGGCATCAGCTCGTGCAACCGCCGCTCGACCGACCCTTCCCGCGCCGGAGGCACCACCATCGCCTCGGCGGGCGAGCCCCAGCGGGGAGCGGCGATCACCGTGCCCCGGTAGCTACCGAAGCCGATCAGGGCCACCGCGTCGTCGCCGTGCCGTTCCCGGGCCAACTGACCGATGTTGACCATCCCGTCGGCGGCCATGTCGGTGGCCCGGGCATCCCCGACGTGCGTGTTGTGGGCCCAGACGATCCCCCGGGCGTCCGGCCCGTACCGTTCCAGCAGCCGGTCCAGAGTGTCCTGCATGTGGGTGTCGCGGATGTTCCACGAGTCCGGCCCGCCGGCCACCATCGCGCGGTAGTACCGCTCCGCGCCGGCCACCACCTCCGCGTTCTGCCAGGCCGAGAAGCGATCCGGACCGTCGGAGAGGGCGTGTTCGCGGGTGCGGGCGAGCAGCCGGACCACCTCCTCCTCGCAACGGGCGGAGACGAACCTGCTGGCCGCGCCGTACTCCTCGACCCTCTTGCCGTACGGCTCGAAGCAGCGGTAGGCGTCCTGCGCCGCCTCCAGCGACGTCGGGTCCTCCTCCCCCAGGTAGTCGAAGATCGCCTGCATCGACTCCCAGAGGCTGTACACGTCGAGCCCGTGGAACCCGGCCCGTTGATCCTCCGGCCGCTCCACGTTCCAGGCCCGCAGCCAACTGGCGAACCGGGCCACCTCGGCGTTGGCCCACATCCAGGTCGGCCACCGCTCGAACTGCTCCAGGGCGAACTGCGGTTCGAGTGCGCCACCCGGCGAGGCCGTCACCGAGCGGTGCACCCGGTCACAGTCCGGCCAGTCACCCTCCACGGCCACGAAGGAGAACCCGCACTCCGCGATCAACCGGCGGGTGAGCTGCTCACGCAACCGGTAGTAGTCGTAACTGCCGTGGGTGGACTCTCCGATCATCACCACCCGGGCGTCGCGAACGCGCTCCAGCAACGGGTCGAAGTCGCTCGGCGCGCCGAGCCGCTGAACCAGCATGCCAGCGGCTACCCGGCCGCCGCTGCGGCAAACCGTGGGCGCGCCGCGGCCCGACACGCCGGCCGCCGGGCCGCCGGGGGTGCCGACCGAGGCGGTGTACGGCCACCGCGAGCGGGTAGCCGGCCGACATGACCGTCACCGGCGTTCAGTTGCAGGAGTACCTGGCCGGGCTCGACTACCCGGTCTCCCGGGAGGATCTGGTCCGCTGGGGCCAGGAGAACGGGGCCAGCACGGCGATGTTGCAGATGTTGCAGGCGTTGCCGGCGGATCAGTTCGACTCACCGGACGAGCTGAGCGCCGCGCTGACCACCCTCTCCTGAGCTGTCCTCCGGCGCCTCGACCCTCGGGTTACGCGAGGGCGACGGTGCGCGATTCGGCGCGGGCGGTTTCGGCGGCGGCGAGGATGCCGACGACGTCACGGCCGAAGCGGACGTCGCAACGGTGGTCGCGGGTGCCGGCCCGCACCTGCTCGACCAGCTGGTCGATCGCGACGCCGAACGCGGTGGCGGCATCGTTCTCGCCGAACGGGACGTTCTCGATGCCGTTCTCGCCGTAGAACACGAACTCCCGGGCCATCGACTCGGTCGGGGCATCCAGGGAGAGCGAGGCGCTGCTGGTGGCACCGCCCTCGTGGGTGAGCAGCAGGTGCACCATGCCGCTCGGCCCGTCCATCGCCGCCACCTGGGTCACCCGACCCAGCACGGGCAGGAGGATGGAGAGCGCGTGCGGGGCGATGTCCCAGAGCGCGCCGTGCTCCCGGCGCCACAACGAGCCGCCGTACGGGCTGCCGTCCTGGAAGATCGAGGCGAAGGCGGTGGTCTGGCCGTGCTGCCACCCCCCGGCGGCAGCGGTGGCGGCGAGGAACGCCGTCACGTTCGGCTGGAACCGCTGGGTGAAGAAGACGATCGAGGCGACCCCGGACTCCTCGGCGGCGGCGACCACCCGGTCGGCGTCGGCCACGCTGAGCGCCAGCGGCTTGTCCAGCAGTAGGTGCCGTCCGGCGGAGGCGGCCCGGACCGCGATATCGGCCTGGACGTCCGGCGGCAGCGCGACGGCGACCGCCTCGCACTGCTCGATCAGGGCGTCGACGTCGGCGTAGGCCGGCACCCCGTACCGCTCGGCCAGCGCGGAGGCCCGCTCCGGGTTACGCCCCCACACTCCGACCAACTCCGCGTCCGGGTGTGCGTGCAACGCCTTCCCGTGCGTCTCGATCGCCCAGTGACCGGTGCCGAACAAACCGAACCGCAGCACGTGTACCTCCGCTGTTTCCCCACCCCGCGACAACGCCACGGACGCGATTCACGCTAGTCGCCCCACCAGGGGCATTGGCGGCGGGTCGACCAACCGGAGCAGCTCACATGCTGTGCCACTGAGCGTGGCCGGGGTCCGGGCGTGGCCGGGACCCGGTCGACGCCGGGACCCGGTCGACGCCTGTCGAGCTGCCCCACCCGTGGGGCGGAGCTTGGGCTTGGGCTTGGGCTTGGGCCTGGGCCTGGGCCTGGGCCTGAGCTTGAGCCCGGGCGGGACGTCGGGACGGGCCGCCGGACGCGTGCTCGACTCGCATTTCTTGATTCCGGGGCATCCGGAGGCTCGCGACACCCCGCTTTACAGAAAGCCGAGTCGATCATTGAGTCTCCCGCCGCACCCCACGCGCGGGGGTGACCCCCGACCACGACAGCCGACCCCGCCGCGCCCCACTCACGGGGCAGCTCTACAGCGAGCGGCGGACACCCTGCCGTCCGCCCGCGGTCGGCGGCGGCGGCGAGGGCGAGGGCGAGGCAGGGTCATCCCGTTACTACGACGGTTAGTAGGCTGTGCCGGTGACCGAGGCAACGACCGGGCGGGTCCGGTGACCAGCGTGAGCGCCGACTCACCGGTGGACGGGATCGTCGCGACCGTGTCGATCGTGCTGTCGCTGCTCGTCGCGGCGTGGGCGCTGGTGGGGGCGGTTCGCCAACGGCCGCCGGACCGGGCGCAGTTCGTCGGTCTGGCCGTACTCGAAGTGGCGTTGCTCGTCTTGGGCGTGCTGGCGCTCGTCGCGGTCGGCGGCGGGGATCGGCCCGGCGAGCCCGGCGCCTTCTTCGGTTACCTGGTCACGCTGGTCTGCCTGCCGCCGCTGGCGTGGGTGCTGGCCCGGATGGAGCCGACCCGATGGGGCTCGGCGATCGTGTGCGCGGTCTGCCTGGTGACCCCGGTGGTGGTGGTCCGGTTGCAGCAGACCTGGGAGGTGCTCGGTGGTTGAGACACAACCGGTCCGGCGTCGCACGAACACCGGGCCTGGTCGGCTGCTGATCGCGGTCTACCTGCTCTTCGCGATCGCGGCGACCAGTCGAGCCGGCCTCCAGATCGCCACCAAGTTCGACGAGGCGCCGGTGGCGTACCTGCTGTCCGCGCTGGCCGCGCTCATCTACATCGTGGCCGCGGTGGGGCTCGCCCGTGCCGGGCACACCGGGCGACGGGTCGCGCTGGCATGCTGCTCGGTGGAACTGGTCGGGGTGGTCGCGGTCGGCATCCTCAGCCTGGCCGACAAGGATCTCTTCCCGGACGAGACGGTCTGGTCGCAGTTCGGCAGCGGGTACGGCTACATCCCGCTGGTGCTGCCGGTGCTCGGCCTGATCTGGCTCTGGCGCACCCGCCGCGACCCCGCCTGACCCGGCGACGAGGGCGTCCCCTGCGCGAAGGAACGCCCTCGTCGGGAGAACCTGTCAGTCCCGTGGGCCGCCGGCGACGTAGATGACCTGGCCGGAGACGAAACCGGCACCCTCGCTCGCCAGGAACGAGATGGTGTGCGCGACGTCCTCCGGCCGCCCCGGCCGACGGACCGGGATCTCGGCCGCGGCGTGCTTCTGGAAGTCCTCGAAGTCGACCTTCATGCGGGCGGCGGTGGCAGCGGTCATGTCGGTGACGATGAAGCCGGGGGCGACCGCGTTGACGGTCACACCGAACGGCCCCAGCTCGATGGCGAGCGTCTTGGTGAAGCCCTGGAGGCCGGCCTTGGCGGCGGCGTAGTTCGCCTGACCTCGGTTGCCCAGCGCGGAGGTGCTGGAGAGGTTGACGATCCGCCCCCACTTGCGGTCCACCATGTGCTTCTGCGCGGCCTGGCTGAACAGGAACGCACCGCGCAGGTGCACGCCCATCACCGTGTCCCAGTCGGCGTTGGTCATCTTGAACAGCAGGTTGTCGCGCAGCACGCCAGCGTTGTTGACCAGGACGGTGGGCGCGCCCAGCTCGGCGGCGACACGGGCCACCGCCGCCTCAACCTGATCACGGTCGGAGACGTCGGCGCCCACACCGAGCGCCCGGCCGCCGTCGGCGGCGATGGCGTCCACCGTCTTCTTGGTGGCCGACTCCTCGATGTCGATCACGGCGACGGCCATCCCGTCGGCGGCCAGCCGCCGGGCGGTGGCCGCACCGATACCGCGTGCGGCTCCGGTGACGATGGCGACGCGGGGCTCCTCCGACATGATTACCTCCCAGTAACGTGCGGTCGATCGGAGGAGCTTAACGTCAACAGGCCGACCCTCGGCATAGGCGAATCCACCGGTATCCGTACCCGGAGACCTTCACCGCGCCGAGCTTGCCCAGCTCCCCGTAACCGCGGTCGGTGAGCACGTCGATCGGGAGGTCGGCCTCCGGCTCCAGGCTGCTCAGGTCCACCTCGATGTCGTCGGTGCCGAGGTTGTGCACGAAGACCATGGTCCCGGTCGGCCCGTCCGCCCGGTGCGCGAGCACTCCGGCCGGCATCGCCACGTCGATATGGGTGGTGGAGCCGGAGCCGATCTCCGGAGCCTCCCGCAGCGTACGGATCATGCGCTCGAACCAGGCGAGCAGCGACTTGGCGTCGCTCCGCTGGGCGGTGACGTTGATGTTCTGGTAGCCGAACTCACCCTTGTCGATCACCGGGCGGACCAGCTTCTCCGGGTCCGCCGTGGAGAAGCCGGCGTTCGGCTGGAACGACCACTGCATTGGGGTACGGATCGCCTCCCGGCCGGGCAGCGACAGGTCCTCGCCCATCCCGATCTCCTCGCCGTAGCGCAGCACCGGCGTGCCGCGCATGGAGAACTGGAGCGCGTACGCCAGTTCGAGGCGACGACGGTCGTTGCCGAGCATCGGGGCGAGCCGGCGACGGATGCCCCGGTCGTAGATGCGCATGTTCTCGTCCGGGCCGAACTGCTCGTACACCTGGTTGCGTTGTTCGGTGGTCAGCCGGGACAGGTCGATCTCGTCGTGGTTACGCAGGAAGGTGGCCCACTGCCCGCCGACCGGCAGCTTCGGGGTGTCGTGCAACGCGTCGATCAGCGGCTCCGGGTCCTGCCGGGCCAGGGCGAGCATGAGACGACCGTTGAGCATGAAGTCGAAGAGCATGTGGATCCGGTTGCCGGAGCCGCTGCCGTCGCCGAAGAACGTCGGCAGCTCGTCGGGCTCGACGTTCGCCTCGGCCAGCAGGACGGCGTCGCCGCGGCGCCACTGCACGTGCTGGCGCATCTCGGTGAGGAACTCGAAGTCCTTCGGCGAGTTCGGGTTGCCCGGCTCGGTCAGCTCGATGATGAACGGCACCGCGTCCATCCGGAAGCCGGAGACGCCGAGCTGGAGCCAGAACGACATGATCTTTTTGACCTCGGCCCGGACCTCCGGGTTGGCGAAGTTGAGGTCCGGCTGGAACTTGTAGAACCGGTGGTAGAACCAGGCCTTGGCGGTGCGGTCGTAGCTCCAGGTCTCCTTCTGCTCGCCGGGGAAGACCATGCCCTGGTGCCGGTCGTCCGGCTCGGTGTCGGACCAGACGAACCAGTCCCGGTACGGCGAGTCCGGCGAGGAGCGGGCGGACTGGAACCACGGGTGCTCGTCGGAGGTGTGGTTCACCACCAGGTCGATGATCACGCGGATGCCGCGGTTCTGTGCCTGGTGCAGCAGCTCGGCGAAGTCGCCCAGCGTGCCGAAGCGCGGGTCGACGTTGTAGAAGTCGGTGACGTCGTAGCCGTCGTCACGGTTGGGCGACGGGTGGATCGGGTGCAGCCACAGGCAGGTCACCCCGAGACGGGCCAGGTAGTCCAGCCTCCCGATCAGCCCACGAATGTCACCGACGCCGTCGCCGTTGGAGTCGGCGTACGTGTCGATGTCGAGGCAGTAGACGACGGCTTCGGAATACCAACGGTCACCCATGCCGGAGGAACATCTCCGTTCGATCACCGCGGCAAACCAGCCCGGCGGGCCGCACCTCGTGGTGGGCTACCGTGCCGGTCATGGAGATCGACCTCGTACCGCCGAGCGAACCGATGGACTGGTCCCGGGGCAGCTGGCTGCACCCGCCGGTACGCGTCGAGGAGGGCCCGGCCGGTGAGCTGGTCGTCGAGCCGGCCGCGGAGAGCGACTTCTGGCGGCGGACCAGCTACGGCTTCGTCCACGACGACGGCCCGGCCCTGCTGGCACCGCTGCCCGTCGGCGCGGCCATGGAGGTGAGCTTCCGGCTCGACTTCTCGGCGCAGTTCGACCAGGCCGGTGTGCTCGTCCGCGTCGACGAACGGACGTGGACCAAGGCCGGTGTCGAGATGAGCGACGGCGAGTCGCAGCTCGGCGCGGTGGTGACCCGGGAGTTCTCCGACTGGTCGGTGGCGCCGGTGCCGCAGTGGGCGGGCCGTGAGGTGACTGTGCGGGCCAGTCGGGCCGGCGACGCGCTGACCGTACGCGCCCGGGTCGACGAGGAGCCGTGGCGACTGGTCCGGCTCACCCCGCTGGACCCAGCGGCCGAGGCGCTGGCCGGGCCGTTCTGCTGCGCGCCGTCCCGCGCCGGCCTGACCGTGGTGTTCACCGGGTGGCGGCAGGGGCCGGCGGACACCGCGCTGCACCCGGAGCACTGAGCGCAGGTGTAGCGGGGGCCCTGCTGGGTATGACCCTCCGATCCCCCGAAGCCGACCGGAAGGACGACCATGGCGTACGCCCAGAGTGGCGACCCGTCCGAGTTCACCGGGCTGACCGGTTGGGTGGCCTCGGTGATCGAGGCGATGGGCCCGGTGGGCGTGGCGCTGCTGGTGGCGTTGGAGAGCATCGTCCCGCCGATTCCCAGCGAGATCGTGTTGGCGCTCGCCGGTTTCCTGGCCCACGAGGGCCAGTTCAACGTCTTCCTCGTGGTGCTGGCCGCGACGGTCGGCTCCCTGGTCGGCGCGTTGGTGCTCTACTGGCTCGGCGCGGCGCTCGGCGAGGAACGGCTGAAGCGTTGGCTGGACCGCATCCCGTTGGTGGACCGCGACGACCTGGAGAAGGCCGACCGCTGGTTCGAGCGGCACGGCCGGTGGGCGGTGCTGATCGGCCGGGTGGTGCCGGTGGTCCGCAGCCTGGTCTCCGTGCCGGCCGGGGCCAACCGGATGCCGCTGGGCGAGTTCATCCTGCTCACCACCATCGGCAGCGGGGTGTGGAACGGTCTCATCGTCGGGGCCGGGTACGCGCTCGGGAGCCGTTGGCAGAACGTCGAGCGCTACAGCGACTGGTTCAACTACGCGATCGTCGCGGTCTTCGTCGTCATGGTGGTGATGTGGGTGATCCGTAAGGTCCGCCGCCGCCGGGAGCGCGACGACCGGCGGTCGGTGACCGCCGGTCGTTGATCCGCGTTATCGCTTACCGCCGGCGTCCTGGCCGGACGCCGGCGAGCATGGTCAGGGCAGGGTGTCCAGGTGCGGCCCCACCGCGTTGGCGAAGCCGTTGCCGTTGCTGGCGTCCCAGTTCACCGACCAGGTCATCGCGCCGCGAATGCCGGGGTAGGTGCGCGGCGGCCGGAAGCTGCCGCAGTTGGTGCCCCGGGCCAGGCAGTCCAGGGCGGCGTTGACCACGCTGGGCGCGACGATGCCGCCGCCGGCCGCCCCCGGCCCCGCCGGCAGACCGAGACCGACCTGGTCGGGGCGCAGCCCGGCTTCCAACTGGATGCAGGCCAGCGCGACGATGAAGTTCACGGTGCCCTGCCCGTAGGCGGCATTCTGGTCGCAGCCGAGCATCGCCCCCGAGTTGTAGAACTGGGTGTTGACGACGGTGAGGATGTCCTTGATGTCGAGCGCCAGCTTGAAGTAGCCGCCGGCCGGGTTCTGCATGTCGATGGTCTGCGGTGCCATCGCGATGATCAGGCTCGACCCGACCTTGGCCCGCAGCGCGCGCAGCGCCTGCGCCATGTACGTCGGGTTGAGTCCGTTCTCCAGGTCGATGTCGATCCCGTCGAAGCCGTAGCGGGCGATCAGCGCGGCGGCCGTGTCGGCGAACGCGGTGGCCGAGGCCGCGTTGTTGACGGTGACCCGGCCGGTCTCGCCGCCGACCGAGAGGATCACCCGCTTGCCCCGGCTGTGCAGGGTGCGCACGTCGGCGGTGAAGTCCGCTTCGGTGTAGCCGCCGAGCGCGGCGGCCAGGCCGGGGTCGATGCCGAAGGTGAGCGCGCCGGGCGTCGCGGTTGCCTCGGCGAAGGCGACCGCGACCAGGTCGTACTCGTTGGGGACGTCGCGCAGCCGCAGCTCGACGGCGGGGTTGTCGAAGTTGTGCCAGTAACCGGTGAGCAGGTGCTTCGGCAGGTCACCGGTGGGCGGGTCGGTCGGCGGCGGGGTCGTCGGGGGCGGCGTGGTGGGCGGTGGGGTGGTGGGCGGCGGCGTGGTGGGCGGGGTGCCGCCACCGCAGGCCGCGCCGTTGAGCTGGCAGCCGCTCGGCGAGCCGGAACCGCTGGCCAGGAAGCCGAAGGAGACCGAGGCGCCCGGGGCGATGGTGCCGTTCCAGGACCGGTTGGTGAAGGTGTGCCGCTGGCCAGCGGAGGTGAGCAACGCGTCCCAGTAGCTGCCGAGGGTGGTGCCGGACGGCAGGTCGAAGGCGAGGCTCCAGCCGTTGATCGTCGAGCTGCCGCCGTTGGTGATGGTGTACTTCCCCTCCCAGCCGGAGCCCCAGTCGGCGGTCTTGACGAAGCTGGCGGTCGGTCCGGCGGCGAACGCCGGCAGCGCCACCCCGGCCGCGCCGAGCGTCGCGGCGAGCGCGGTGACCAGGGACAGGACTAGGGATCTGGCAGGCTTCATGCGACCCTCCGCGCCCGGCAACGGGCATCCATGGACGTCAACGTCACCGCTAATTATTAAGACAGTTAACTGTTTCTGTCCAGGGCCTGCGACGGTGGGACCGCCTGGGGTCGGCGCAGCACCGCCTGCTCGGCCGCCGACCACACACTCGTGGTGACCAGGTAGATCACCGCGGCGAGCGGCAGCACCAGCGCCACCAGCACCGTCGTGAACGGCAGCAGGGGCAGCAGCCGCCCGAGCACGGCCGCCCCCGGCCCCTCGGTGGGCGTACCGGCCACCGTCCCGACCGCCGCCGACGCCCGACGGGCCCGCCGCGACGACCACCACGCGACCGCCAGCAGCACCGCCAGCAGGACGGCGAAGAGCGGGCCGGCCGCCCCGCCCAACCCGTCGCTGAGATGGTGACCCAGCGGCACCCCGGCGAGCCGCTCGTCGAGCAGCCCGGTGCCACCCTCGCTCGTGGTGAACAGCCGGTACAGGACCAGCAGGAAGGGAGCCTGGAGCAGCAACGGCAGGCAGCCGGCGATCGGGTTCGCCCCAGCCTCCCGGTACAACGCGAACACCTCGCGCTGAAGGGCCGCCGGGTCGTCCGCGTACCGCTGCTGTAGATCACGCACCTGTGGGGCGAGCGCCGCGCGGCGCCGCTCGCCGCGGACCTGCGCGACGGTGAGCGGCGAGATCAGCAGTCGGACGGCGACGGTGAAGAGCACGATGGCGGCGGCGGTCGCCATCCCGCCGGCCAGTGGTTCGAGCAGGTCGGTGAGCCAGGACAGTGCCGTGCCGGCAGCGCCGACGACGTCGTGCAGTGGTGCGAAGGCAAGCATGGAAAACCCCTCGGTCCGATTCCGGTGGGGCCCTCCCCCGGGCGGTGTCCGCTCGACAGGGGGACCGGTGACGGCGGGATCGGCCGCGCGGCGGCGTGGCGCTACGCGGCCGAGGGGTGCCCGGGAGCGCGGGGACGAGGTCGGCCGGCGGCGTCCGGGTCGATCTGCCGGGGCACCCGTCGACCACGGGAACGGGCCCGCAACCCGGCCCACCGGGGGCCGGCGCCAGGCGTACCCGCGCGGTCGTGCACCCGAGCCGCCAGCACCACGGCGAGCAGCACCAAGGCGGTCAGCGCGGCGCCTGCGAGCAGGTCGGCCGGCCGGCCCGCGAGCAGGGTGAGCTGGGCGAACGCGTACAGCCACGCGAACCCGACGAAACCCAGCGGCACCGGCACGGGCTCAGCATAGGACCCGGTGTCACGCCGTCCGGGCAAATCGCGACCCCCGGGTGCCGGCACGCCGAGGACGACGCGCCACCGCCACGTTTCCGGGCATCGCCACGTTGGGTAACCAGACGACGGACCGACGCGGATGGGCCGCGCTTCGGCAGAAACGGGCGGTGGTGTCGATGACCGGTCAGGTGGCGGAGGCGCTCAGCGAAGAGGCTGCGGCGACCGGATTGCTCACCGTGGGTGTCGAGGAGGAGTTCCTGCTCGTCGACCCGCACACCGGAGCTGCGGTCCCGGCCGTCGATCTGGTCATGGAACAGGTGCCGGCCGAGCTGCGCGGGCAGGTGGAACGGGAGTTCCAGACCAGTCAGATCGAGATCGGCAGCCCGCCCGGCCTGGAGCTCTCGTCGATCCGGCACTCCCTCGGCGTGTTGCGTCGGGCGCTCGCCGAAGCCGCCGAGCGGGCCGGAGTGACCCTGCTCGCCATCGGCACCGGCCCGGTGGACGGCCCGGTGCCGCCGGTGGTGGACAAGCCCCGCTTCGACCGGATGATCGAGCGGTTCCGACTGCTCGTCCCCGGCCCCGGCAACAACGGCATGCACGTGCACGTGGGCGTGCCCGACCCGGACACCGGCGTGCAGGTGCTCAACCACGTACGACCGTGGCTGCCGATGCTGCACGCGATCACCACCAACTCCCCGTTCGCCCGCGGCGAGGACACCGGCTACGCCAGCTGGCGATCCGTGGAGTGGGAGCGCTGGCCGTCGGTCGCGCCGACGCCGTTTCTGGAGTCGCACGAGCACTACCAGCGGCTGATCCGCCAGTTGATCTCCAGTGGGGTGATGCTCGACGAGGGGATGCTCTACTGGTATGCCCGGCTGTCGGCGAAGTACCCGACGGTGGAGCTGCGGATCGGCGACGTCTGCCCGTCGGTGGACGAGGCGGTGCTGGTCGCCGCGCTGGTCCGGGCCCTGGTGGCCACCGCCATGGCGGATGTCGAGGCCGGCCGCCCGGCGTTGCAGACCGACCACCACCTGCTGGTGGGCGCCCACTGGCGAGCGGCCCACGACGGCCTGGAAGGCGAGGCCGTCGACGTCACCACCGGCGAGCTGCGCCCGGCCTGGGAGCTGTTGGACCGGTTCGTCGAGCGGATGCGACCCGCGCTGGAGCAGCACGGCGACTGGGCCGAGGTGACCGATCTGCTGGGTGGGCTGCGCCGGCACGGCACCGGGGCCGCACGGCAACGCGCGGTGTACGAGCGCACCGGACGACTCATCGACGTGGTGCAGGACGTCGCACGGCAGACCCGTGGCTGAACACCGTCGTGACAGGATGAGCCTGTGGCGCAACGCCTGATTGTCATCGGCGGGGACGCCGCCGGAATGTCGGCGGCGTCCCAGGCCCGACGCCGCCGCGACCGCGACGACCTGGAGATCGTGGTCTTCGAGCGGGGCCATTTCACCTCCTACTCGGCGTGCGGCATCCCGTACTGGATCAGTGGCCTGGTGCCGGGCCCGGACGCGTTGATCGCCCGGGATCCGCAGACGTTCCGCACCGAGTACGCGATGGACGTCCGGATGCGCCACGAGGTCACGGCCATCGACCTGGAACGCCGCGAGGTGGTGGCACGGGATCTGGAGGGCGGCGGAGAGGTCCGCGAGCGCTTCGACGACCTGATGTACGCCACCGGCGCGGTGCCGGTCAAGCCGCCGTGGGCGGCCACCGACGCGGGTGGTGTGTTCGGCATGCAGACCCTCGACGACGGGGCGGCACTGCGCGAGTGGTTGGACGCCGAGCCGAAGCCGCGCCGAGCCGTGGTGGTCGGCGGCGGCTACATCGGCGTCGAGATCGCCGAGGCGCTGATCCAGCGCGGCCTCTCGGTGACCCTTGTCGAGGCGGGCGACCAGCCGATGGCGACGGTGGACGCCGACATGGGCGAGTTGGTGGCCGAGGCCATGCGCGGCCTCGGCATCACAATCCGGACCGGCCTGCCGGTGACCGGCCTGGAGCAGCGGGACGGCCGGGTGTCCGCGGTGGTCACGGCCGAGGGGCCGATGCCGACCGACGTCGTGGTCCTGGGCCTCGGCGTACGCCCCAACGCCGCGCTCGCCGAGGCTGCCGGGCTGCCGATCGGGCCGACCGGTGGGGTCCGGGTGGACCGCCGGATGCGCGTGCCGGGGCTGCTCGGGATCTGGGCGGCCGGTGACTGCGTGGAGACCCTGCACCGGGTCAGCGGAATGCCGGTGCACGTGCCATTGGGCACGCACGCCAACAAGCAGGGCCGGGTGGCGGGGATCAACATCGGCGGCGGGTACGCCACGTTCGCCGGCGTGATCGGCACGGCGGTGACCAAGGTCTGTGACCTGGAGGTGGGTCGGACGGGTCTGCGCGAGGGCGAGGCCAGGACGGCCGGCTTCGACTTCGTCTCGGTGATCGCCGAGTCGACCAACCGGGCCGGCTACTACCCCGGTTCCCGGCCGATGACGGTGAAGCTGCTCGCCGAGCGTCCCAGCGGCCGGTTGCTCGGCGCGCAGATCGTCGGCTGGTCCGAGGCGGCCAAACGGATCGACACGCTGGCCGTGGCACTCTGGAACGGCATGACGGTGGACGATATGACGTCACTGGACCTGGGCTACGCTCCGCCGTACGCGCCGGTGTGGGACCCGGTGCTCATCGCCGCCCGAAAAGCGGTCGATGCGCTCGCCGCGCTCGCCCGCTGACCCGCGTCCGCCGTGGAGGACCACCCCGTGACCCAGACCCCGACCCGGCCGACAGCGCGTCGACGCCCCACGATGGTCGACGTGGCCCGGCGCGCCGACGTCAGCCTGAAGACGGTCTCCCGGGTGGTCAACGACGAGCCGGTGGGGCAGGAACTGGTCAACCGGGTGCTGGCCGCCATCGCCGAGCTGGGCTTCCGGCGCAACGACATCGCCCGCAACCTGCGCTCCCGGCAGCTCAACGCCACCGTCGGGTTGCTCATCGAGGAGATCGCCAACCCGTTCTACGCGACCATCGCCAGCGTCGCCGCCGAGATCGCCGCCGCCCACGGCACCATGCTGATCACCGCCTCGTCAGAGGAGGACCCGGAGCGGGAACGCGCCCTGCTCCAGGACTTCACCCAGCGCCGGGTCGACGGGCTGCTGGTGGTGCCGGCGGGCCTCGACCACTCGTTCCTGCGTCGTGAGGTCGAGCTGGGGATGCCGGTGGTGTTCCTGGACCGGCCGCCGCAGGGGCTGCACGCCGACGCCGTGCTGTTGGACAACCGGGGCGGCAGCCATGCCGGGGTGGGCGCGCTGCTCGACGCGGGGCATCGCCGGGTGGGCCTCCTGCTGGGCGCGCCGAGCGTGCCCACGATGCGCGAGCGGCTGGTCGGGGCGCGCGCGGCGCTGGAGGCGGCCGGGGTCGAGCCGGACGAGTCGCTGGTCCGCGAGAGGCTCATCGCTCCCGAGGAGGCCGGCCGGGCGGTCGCCGCGCTGCTCGACCTGGCGGACCCGCCCACCGCGTTCTTCTGCGCCAACAACCGGCTCACCGTCGGCGCGCTCCAGGAGCTGCACCGCCGCGGCAGTGACGCCGCGCTGGTCGGTTTCGACGACTTCGAACTGGCGCACCTGATGCCCCGGCCGCTGACCGTCGTCGGGTACGACACCCGGGAGCTGGCGAGGGTAGCCACCGAGCGACTGTTCCAGCGCATCGCCGGCGACGACTCCGCACCGACGACCACAGTGCTCCCCACGAGGCTCCTACCCCGCGGCCTGACCCGCCCCTGACCCCTCCCTGACCCCTTCCTCGCGGGTCGATCATGGAGTTGTGGTGCCGGGCATATGCCGCGAAGTGCGCTCAAACGCCCACCCACAAGCCCATGATCGACCGGGTGAGGGGTTCTAGCTCGCGGCGGTTAGCAGGGTTTCGACCTCGGTGCGGCTGGGTGGGTCTGCGCCTCGGCGTCCGCAGGTCAGCGCGGCGACCGTGGCGGCCTGCCGGAGCACCGCAGCCCACTGCGGCGCGGTCACCGCGGTGAGCCGGTCGGCCGGCCGGTCGCCGAGTGCGTCGAGGTCGGCCAGCGCGGCGAGCAGACCGCCGGTGAACGAGTCGCCGGCGCCTACCGTGTCGACCACCGTGGTGCGTACCGCCGGTTGTTCGTGCAGCGTGCCGTCCGGGGCGAGCAGCCAGGCGCCCTCACCGCCCCGGGTCACGACCGCACAGCACACCCCGGCCGCATGCCACTCCGCCATCACGTCGGCCACCGACCGGTCCGGGTAGAGCCAGGCCAGGTCCTCGTCGCTGGCCTTGACCAGGTGCGCGAGGGGCACCTGCCGGCGTACCCGCTCCTGCTCGGCGGCCCGGTCCGTGACGATGCTCGGACGCAGGTTGAGGTCGATCGAGAGGGTGAGCGCGTCCCGGTGACGTTCGGAGGCGAGCAGGTCCTCCAGCACCTGCGCCCCGGGGGCCAGCGCGAGCGCGAGCGACCCGGTGTGCAGGGCGGTCGCCGGGGAACCGGCCAGCTCGGGCAGCTCCTGCGGCGTCCACTGCCAGTCCGCCGCGCCGGCCAGCCGGAACTCGTAACTGGCCTGCCCGCTGGCGTCCAATGTGGCCACCGCCACCGACGTGGGCTCCTCGGCGCGGACCGCCCACCCCAGGTCCACCCGGTTGGCCCGCAGGTGCTCGGCGACCTGCCGGCCGTACTCGTCGGTGCCGAGCCGGGCCAGCAGTCGTACCGGCTGGTCGAGGCGAGCCAGGGTGACCGCCACGTTCGCTGGGGAGCCCCCTGGCACGGCCCGCTGGCCGTCGGCGGTGACCACCAGGTCGATCAGTGCCTCACCCGCGACCACGATCACGCGCCCACCTCGCCCGGTGCGAGCGGGCCGGCGCCGCCGAGCCCGTCGGCCGCGCGGGACAGCAGCACCGCCTGGTACGCGTGGTAGACGTCCGGCCGGCCGTGCCAGACCGTGTCGGAGGGCAGGTTCTGTGCATCCAGCTCGTGCCGCCACCCGGTGCCGTCGATCAGGGTGCGCCGGGCGTACGCCCAGAAGACCCGGTACCAGTCGGCGTAGACCGCGTCCCCGGTGCGCCGGTGCAGGGTGATGGCCGCGCCGACCGCCTCGGCGAGGACCCAGTGCATCCGGGAGCGGACCACCGGTTGGTCATCCCAGTCGATCGTGTAGACGAAGCCGTCGGCGCCGTCGACCGCCCAGCCCCGCCGTACGGAGGCGGCGAACAGGGCACGGGCGTCGGCGAGCAGCCACCGAGGAGGCTGCGGAAGGACAGCCTCCAGCTCGAGCAGCAGCCGGGCCCATTCCAGCCAGTGGCCGATGGTGGAGCCGTACGGGCGGAACTGGTCCGCGGGCTGGTCCCGGTTGTAGTCGGGCAGCGGCGTCCAGTCGGCGGTGAAGTGCTCGGGCAGCCGCCAGTCGTGCCGGGCGGCCTCGCCGTGCACCAGGTGGGAGGCGATCCGCAGGGCCCGCTCGGCCCAGCTCGCGTCGCCGGTGGCGGCGGTGGCGGCGAGGAACGCCTCGACCATGTGCATGCTGCTGTTGGCGCCGCGGTAGTCCTCGGTGACCGTCCAGTCCCGGTTCCACGATTCGCGGACCGCGCCGGCGTCGTCGTCCCAGAACCGGTCCCGCACCACGCTCAGCACGTCGGCGAGCAACCGCTCCGCGCCCGGCCGGCCGGCCCGCGCGGCGCTGGACGCGGCGAGCAGCACGAACGCGTGGTCGTAGCCGGCCTTCCGATCGTCTACGGGTGCCCCCTGCTGGTCCACCGCGCTGAACCAACCGCCGTACCGATCGTCGCGCAGCAGGGTGCTGAGCGCGGCGATCCCGTGGTCGACGAGGGCGGCGGCGTCCGGGTCGCCGTGGCGGTGGGCGAGGGCGGCCACGTGGGTCATCCGGCAGGTGATCCAGGTGAACACCGGCTCTCCGCGGTCCGGGGTGCGGTCGTCGGTGAGCCACCAGAAGCCGCCCTCGGGCCGAACCGACCGGCCGGCCGTGTCGAGCAGTGTGCGGGCCTGATCGGCGAGGAACTCCTCCAGATCGGGCAGGTCGGGTGACCCGGCGGGAGCGGGGGTCTTTGCGGCGTCGGATCGGGGCACGTCGGTCATCTCAGCTGGTCACCGTCGGGTAGGAAAGGGACATACGGCCAGGATCGGCGGGCGGACCGGGTCCGCGCCGGAAAACCGCCAACGGGACGCCCCGAGCTGCGGGTGCGATCGGGAGTGATCATGCGTACGATTCCCCCCTTTTGCCCGTTGACATCGTTGTCACCTGTCAACCCTGCTCCGGTGATCGGTCGACTGTCAATTCCGGTTGCGTCACACCGCTCCGGGCCGGATCTGGTCAGTAATAGTCGTCGATCGGCTGGCGCGCCTCGTCGAAGAGCGCCGGCCCCTCGTACCGAACCGGAGGCAGCGGCGGTGTGGCGGGCTTGACCTCCTCGAACTGCTCGCTGGACAGCGCGTACACCACGCGTCCGAGGCCGGAGCGGTCGATGGCGGTCGCGCACATCGGGCAGGGCTGGCAACTGGTGAACATGGTGGTGCCGGCAGCCTTCTCGGCGGGAAGCTCCCGAGCCGCCCAGCGGGCCAGCTTCAACTCCGGATGAGCGGTGATGTCCGCCTCGGAGACCACTGTGTTGTGGTCCTCGATCAGGACGACGCCCTCGGCATCGACCAGCAACGAGCCGAACGGCCGTTCGCCGGAAGCCCCCGCATGACTGGCGAGTTCCACGGCGCGGCGGAGAAACTTTTCGTCATCGGGTGTCATCGGCCCTCCTGGGATCTGTGATGTGCGGCCACGGCCGCCAGTGTCCGCCAGGCACGCTCGGGCTGGCGGATCTCGGTCAGGTCGCCGTTGAACGGGTCGAGCACCACCGCCTCGGCGCCGAGCAGTCGGATCTGGTCGATGTCGGCGGTGATCTGGTCGATGGTGCCGACACCGGCGAGCCGGTCCGGGGCGGTGACCGGCTCCCGGGTCTCCTGGAGTGCGATGCGCGGCACCAACGCGGGCACCGGGCGGCCCAGGTCAGCGGCGATGGTCTTCAGTCGTGCGGCGGCCTCGGCCAGCCGTCCGGGCGCCACCCGCAGCGGGTGCCACGCATCACCGAGCAGGACCGCGCGGCGCATGCCGGCTTCGCTGTTGCCACCGACCCAGATCGGGATCGCTCCCGAGTCGTAGTCGTCGGTGTTCTGCCAGGCGTCGCGCATGGCCCGCAGGTGGTCGTCGGTCAGCGAGCCGCGCCGCTGGAACGGCACGCCGAGCGCCTCGAACTCCTGCCGGGCCCAGCCGACGCCGACCCCGAGGACGAGCCGGCCGCCACTGAGCCGGTTGAGGTTCGCCGCCATCCGGGCCATGAGCAGCGGGTGCCGGTACGGGACGATGAGCACAGTGGTGCCCAACCGGACCCGGGAGGTCACCCCGGCCAGCCAGGACAGCGTGGTGAACGGCTCGTAGAACGGCGCCGGGTACTGCTCGGCCACGTCCGGGGTCACCACGATGTGATCGGAGACCATCAGCAGATCGAAGCCGAGACCCTCGACCGTCTGCGCCCACCGACGCAGCACGTCGGGGTCGGTGCCCGGGGCGAAGTTCGGTACGTTCACGCCGATCTGCACGGCCCTACGCTAGCCACTGTGGACCCGGCATGGGAACAGGCCACCAACGCAGCGGTGGACGGCCCAGGATGGTCGGATGGATCTCCCCGAGGGCCTCGACTGGGTCCGTACGACACCGGCGGGCCGGACCTGGCTCGGCACCCTCCCGACGTGGCTGGCGGAGTGCACCGAGCGGTGGTCGCTGCGACTCGGCCCGCCCTTCCGCTACGCCTACGCATCCCTGGCACTGCCCGCGGACCTGCCCGACGGCACGGCGGCGGTGCTCAAGCTCCAGTACCCGGACGAGGACAGCCGGCACGAGGCCGACGCCCTGGCCCAGTGGAACGGCGACGGGGCGATCCGGCTGCTCGCCCATGATCCGGAACGACGCGCCCTGCTGGTGGAACGCTGCCAGCCCGGCACTCCGCTGCACGAGCTTCCGATGGACCGCGCGCTGGACGCGGTGACCGCCCTGCTGCCCCGGCTGTGGCGACCGGCTGGCGAGCCGTTCACCCCGTTGGCCGAGGAGGCCGCCGGCTGGATGGACCGGATGCCTGACAACTGGGAACGGGCCGGCCGGCCGTACGAGCGACGGCTGCTCGACGCGGCACTCGACCTGCTCACCGGGCTGGTGTCGAGTCAGCGCGAGCAGGTGCTGGTCAACCAGGACCTGCACGCCGGCAACGTGCTCGCCGCCGACCGGGAACCATGGCTGGCGATCGACCCGAAGCCGCTGACCGGCGAGCGGGAATTCTCGGTCGTGCCGATGGTGCGCGGTCGGGAGTTGGGTCACTCGCCAACGGCCGTCCGGCACCGGCTGGACCGGCTCACCGCCGAGCTGGGGCTGGACCGCGAGCGGGCCCGGGGCTGGACGATCGGGCACACGTTGGCCTGGAGCATCGACGGTGCGGTCGTCTTTCCGCACCAGGTCGAGGTGGTCTGCTGGCTGCTCGACGCCGGCTGAGGTCCGGCAGCGCCGCGAGTCGCCCGAAGGGCGGGGCGGTGCATGCGTCGGGGCGGGCGGCTCAGACGGCCTGGCAGGTCCGGCACCAGTACAGGTTGCGGCCGGCCAGCTCGCCGCGGCTGACTTCGGTGCCGCAGACGTGGCAGGGCGCGCCGGGGCGGCGGTAGACGTACACCTCGCCACCGTGCCGGTCCACCCGCGCCGGCCGGCCCATCGCCTCGGGCAGGTGCGCGTCACGCACGGTGTCGATGCGGCCGTGCTCGACCGCGAGTCGCATCAGCCCGACCAGGTCGGCCCAGAGCGCGTCCCAGTTGGCCCGCGTGAGCGCTCGGCCGGGCATCGTCGGCGGCAGGCCAGCCCGGAACAACGCCTCGGTCACGAAGATCAGCCCGGTGCCGGCCACCACCGACTGGTCCAGCAGCAGCGCGGCGAGGGGCGTGGGGCTGCGCGAGATCCGGGCGTACGCCCGCTCCGGGTCGGCGTCGGCGCGCAGCGGGTCCGGTCCGAGGCGGTCCCGCAGTGCGGCCACCTCGGGTGGGGTGATCAGCTCGCAGGCCGTGGGTCCGCGCAGGTCGAGCCAGTGCCGGTCGCTGGCGAGTCGCAGCCGCACCTGACCGACCGGCTCCGGCGGCTCCCCCGGGCCGTCGGTGAACTTGCCGTACAGCCCGAGGTGTACGTGCAGGGTCAGCTCACCGGCGTAGTGGTGCAGCAGGTGCTTGCCGTACGCCTCGGTGCTCTCCAGCACCGCCCCGGTGAGCCGGGCGGCGCCGTCGGCGAAGCGGCCCTGCGGGCTCGCGACATGCAGCTTGTCCCCGGCGAACAGCTCGGCGTGTCGAGCCGCCAGGCGATGGATCGTGTGTCCCTCTGGCACGGGTGCCAAGGATAGCCAGCCGCGCTGGCACGGCGATTGACTCGCGTTTCTGAAAACCGGGGTATCGAGGCGCGCAGGACACCGCGACCTCCAGGAAACCGAGCCGATCAAGGGCGGCCGGGGGCGGCATGCCCAGTCGATCAAGGCCGAGGGTCGAGCCCGTACCCAGGATTGGTGTCAGGAAACGCCCAGGTGGGTATTCGAGGGTCGACACCGCGTGGGTGCCACCCTTTTCGTCGGCCACCACGCATTCATCAGGAGGTGTGTAGTGGTCAGGATTCCTTCGCTGTCCCGCCGGTCCGAGCCGGCACCGACGCGGGACGAGAACCTCGACGGTCGCATCGACGACCGGGACACCCCGGTCGCCAGCGGCCGGGACAGCGCAACCCAGACCGACGTGGACCAGCCCGGGGACGGCGAGCGCAGTCGCCCGGTGGTCACCGATCGGGACGCAGATCAGACGACGTACCGCAGCGCCGCCGCAACCGACGGCCAGGCCGGCGACCAGCCCGGCGAGGCCGAGCGGCGGGCCTCCGAGCGGGCCGCGGTCGCCCGCGCCGCCACCGCCCGACCCGCGGAGAGCGCAGCTGCCACCGCCCGTCCGGTGGAGACGGAGCCGCGCAGCGGCGCCGCCAGCCCGGTCGTGACCGAGCCCCGGCCCGGCACCGACCCGACCACGGGGCGCACGGCCGACCGGGACGCCGACCTCGACGGCACGACCCGGCGACCCGA
Source organism: Micromonospora sp. M61 (assembly GCF_018070245.1). Lineage (NCBI taxonomy): Bacteria > Bacillati > Actinomycetota > Actinomycetes > Micromonosporales > Micromonosporaceae > Micromonospora > Micromonospora sp. M61. The sequence goes on from NZ_JAGPYA010000020.1 coordinate 107,183, forward strand.
CACGACGGACCGGGTCACCACCGACCGCCCGGTCGACCCGACCCCGGACACAACCGCGCCCGAGCCGCCGGTGACGCGCGGCCCGAAGCCGCGGGCCAGCCTGCTCGCCACCCTCGGCCTGATCGTCGCCGTGGCCGGTGCGATGTTCGTGCTGACCGGCACCCTGGCCGGGTACGGCATCGGGCTCGGCGCATTCGGCGCGGTGCTCTCGGTGCTCGGCCTGATGGCCACCCGCCGCCGGCACGTCGCCGGCAAGACCGACGCGCTCTTCGGCGTGCTGATCGGGCTGGCCGCCGTGGTGATCGGGGTGCTGGCGATGACCGGCCAGTTCGACTGGCCGACCACCGACGGCGACTGGGTGCAGCGCTTCCGTGAGTGGCTTGACTCACAGTTTGTCGATCGTTTCTAGCGGGCACTGTTCCGCTCGCCGGTGATGCACCGGCGAAAAGCCGGCGGTTCGCCGGCAGCCCGAACACTCCGGTGGTTCACCGGCCGGGCGACACCCTTTCAGGGGCGGCGGTTCGCCGCCCCTGAAGTGTTTCCGGGGTCAGGCACGCCTGACACAACGAATCGCTCCTGGCAGTCGCTCAGACGCAACGAATGTTCGGTCCGCGCAACTCTCAGTGGTGGATCCTGCCGCTGACGCCGCATACCGTTGAGCAACGGCGCCAGCCCGTGGGCCACGGTGGCCGGGCGCGCCCGACCCCTGGGAGCAGGACAATGACGATGGACGCCACCAGCCAGCGCCTGTTGATGTGCCGGCCGACGTACTTCGCCGTCGATTACGCGATCAACCCCTGGATGGACCCGACCGCGCCGGTCGACGCCGCGCTGGCCGTCCGGCAGTGGGAGCAGCTGCGCCAGACGTACCGCGACCTGGGCCACACCGTCGAGGAGATCACTCCGGTGCCCGGCCTGCCCGACATGGTCTTCGCCGCCAACGGTGGCACCGTGATCGACGGCAAGGCGATGGCCGTGCAGTTCCGCGACCCGCAGCGGGCCGACGAGGCACCGGCGTACCGCGCCTGGTTCGAGGACGCGGGCTTCGAGATGTACGACCCGAAGCACGTCAACGAGGGCGAGGGCGACGTCCTGCTGGCCGGCGACCACCTGCTGGCCGGCACCGGCTTCCGCACGGCGCACGCCTCGCACGCCCAGTTGCAGGAGGTCTTCGGCTACCCGGTGATCACCATGCAGCTGGTCGACCCGCGCTTCTACCACCTGGACACCGCGCTGACCGTGCTCGACGAGCGGACCGTGGCGTACCTGCCCGAGGCGTTCTCCCCCGGCAGCCAGGCCGTGCTGCGCCGGCTCTTCCCCGACGCGGTGCACGCCACCATGGCCGACGCCGAGGTGCTGGGCCTGAACGCGGTGAGCGACGGCCGGCACGTGGTGCTGCCCGCGCAGGCCACCGACCTGGCCGCCAAGCTGCGCGACCGGGGCTACGAAACCATCGGGGTCGACCTGTCCGAGCTACGTAAGGCCGGCGGCGGACCGAAGTGCTGCACGCTGCGACTCCGTCAGGGAAAGGCAAGCAAGTGATCGTGGATGACAAGCTGCGTACGCCGGGCGCGGTCCGGGACGCCGAGCGCTGGACGGCGCACAACTACCACCCGCTGCCGGTGGTGATCTCGTCCGCGGAGGGTGCCTGGCTCACCGACGTGGACGGCCGGCGTTACCTGGACTGCCTGGCCGGCTACTCGGCGCTGAACTTCGGCCACCGGCACCCACAGCTGATCGCCGCCGCGCACGCACAACTGGACCGGCTCACGCTGACCAGCCGCGCGTTCATCCACGACCAGTTCGCCGACTTCTGCCGGGAGCTGGCCGAGCTGTGCGGCAAGGACCTGGTGCTGCCGATGAACACCGGCGCCGAGGCGGTCGAGACCGGGATCAAGGTGGCCCGCAAGTGGGGCTACCAGGTCAAGGGCGTGCCCGCCGGGCAGGCCAACATCGTGGTCGCCGAGGGCAACTTCCACGGCCGGACCACCACCATCGTGAGCTTCTCCACCGACGAGGACGCCCGCGCCGACTTCGGGCCGTACACCCCGGGGTTCACTGTCGTGCCCTACGGCGACCTGGACGCGCTGACCGCCGCGATCGACGAGAACACCGTTGCCGTGCTGCTGGAGCCGATCCAGGGCGAGCAGGGCGTGGTCGTGCCGCCGGAGGGCTACCTGCCGGGCGTACGCCAGGTCTGCACCGAGCGCAACGTGCTCTTCATCGCGGACGAGATCCAGTCGGGTCTGGGGCGTACCGGCAAGACCTTCGCCTGTGACCACGAGGGCGTCGTGCCGGACATGTATCTGCTCGGCAAGGCGCTCGGTGGCGGCATCGTGCCGGTCTCCGCGGTGGCCGCGAACGCCGACGTGCTGGGCGTGCTCAAGCCCGGCCAGCACGGCTCCACCTTCGGCGGCAACCCGCTCGCCTGCGCGGTCGCCATCGAGGTGGTGCGGCTGCTCGCCACCGGCGAGTTCCAGCGCCGCTCCGCGGAGCTGGGTGAACGGCTGCGGGCCGGCCTGGAGGGTCTGGTCGGCAAGGGTCTGGTCGGGGTACGCGTCCGCGGTCTGTGGGCCGGTCTGGACATCGACCCGGCGCTGATGACCGGCCGGGAGGCCTGTGAGCGGCTCGCCGCGCGCGGTGTGCTCGCCAAGGACACCCACGGCTCCACCATCCGGCTCGCCCCGCCACTGGTGATCACCGAGGACGAGATCGACCTGGCGGTGGCCCATCTGGCCGAGGTGCTGGCCAGCTGACCGACCCCCGCTGGTCAAGATCTGCGCAACTACAGGGAAAGTGCTCCCGTGCTCAGCCGGTGGAAGCAATCTGGCTGGTCAGCAGCTCGGCGAAGACTTCTTTGGGTTTCTTGTAGCCGAGGATACGGCGGGGTCGGTTGTTGAGTCGGTCGGCGATGGCGTTGAGGTGGTC
>NZ_JAGPYA010000192.1:0-356 GCF_018070245.1 Micromonospora sp. M61
GGCTCCGGGGTGGACACCAGTGCCTGGTACGTCCTGCTGAATCGCAACAGCGGCAAGGCCCTGGACGTGTACGCCAACGCGACCACTGACGGGGCGCGAATCAGCCAGTGGACGCGCAACAACGGCGTGAACCAGCAGTGGCAGTTCGTCGACTCGGGCGGGGGCTACTACCGGCTGAAGTCGCGGAACTCCAGCAAGGTGCTCGACGTCTACAACTTCTCCACCGCCGACGGTGCGGCGATCGTGCAGTGGAGCGACGGCAACGGCACCAACCAGCAGTTCCGGCTCGCCCAGTCATCCGATGGCTACGTGCGTGTGATCAACCGCAACAGCGGCAAGGCCGTCGAGGTGCAGGG
>NZ_JAGPYA010000193.1:0-353 GCF_018070245.1 Micromonospora sp. M61
CGAAGACGGTGCCCTCGGAGGTGGTCTGCCGAATCACCGCGCCGTCAGGGTTGCGGTCGACCTTGGTGCCGTCGGCGTAGGTCCAGGTGCTGCTGCCGTCACCGCCGTAAGTGATGTCCACCGCCTGGGCCGGCTGCCCATCGGTCCCTGGCACGGTGCCATGGGTCGGTTTGCCGTCGGCGGTGAACCGGTCGAAGACGGTGCCCTCGGAGGTGGTCTGCCGAACCACCGCGCCGTCAGGGTTGCGGTCGACCTTGGTGCCGTCGGCGTAGGTCCAGGTGCTGCTGCCGTCACCGCCGTAAGTGATGTCCACCGCCTGCGCCGGCTGCCCATCCGACCCCGGCACCGTGCCA
>NZ_JAGPYA010000194.1:0-323 GCF_018070245.1 Micromonospora sp. M61
ACGTCGCACCATCCGCGCTCACCTCACGCGTGACGTCACCAGCGGCGCTGCGGTCGACCTTGGTGCCGTCGGCATACGTCCACGTGCTGCTGCCGTCACCGCCGTAAGCAATCGAGACGTCCTGCGCCGGCTGCCCATCGACCCCCGGCACCGTTCCATGCGTCGGCTTGCCCTCGGGGGTGAACCGGTCGAACGTCGCACCATCCGCGCTCACCTCACGCGTGACGTCACCAGCGGCACTACGGTCCACCGTCGTGCCGTCCGCGTAGGTCCACGTGCTGCTGCCGTCAGCCCCGTAAGCAATCGACACGTCCTGCGCCGGC
>NZ_JAGPYA010000195.1:0-306 GCF_018070245.1 Micromonospora sp. M61
GCAGGTGTGGCTCGACCCACTGGCCCCGGCCGCACCTTCAGCCGTACCGCAGGCTCGCCCGGCCCGCCGCAGCCGCAACGTCCAGTGTTCGGCCGCCTGACCTGGTCCTGGGGAGAAAGCGACCGGTGCCGGCCCCGTCGTGACGGGGCCGGCACCGGTCGTACGCAGGGAAGTTATGCCGACCGGTACGCGTTCCACGCGGTCAGCATCCGGCTGGCCTGCCCGGGGGTGAACTGGTACATGCACGAGTCGTAGGTGTAGTCCATGAAGTTGGTGATCGGGTCCAGCCCGGTCGCCGAGCAGGTG
>NZ_JAGPYA010000021.1:0-105549 GCF_018070245.1 Micromonospora sp. M61
GCGGGCAGGATCCCCGCGCCGGAGAAGCCGTGCACCGTGGTCAGCAGCGGTGCCCGGCAGTGTTCCGCGAAGGCCAGCGGCAGCCAGTCCAGGTGGCTGTGCACCACGTCGAACTGCGCCGAGCGGGCCATCGCGTGGGAGACGTGCATCGCCTCCCACACCCGACCGTCCAGGTCGGGGTCGTCCGCGTACCCCCGTGGGCAGACTCCATCGAGCTGGGCGGAGGTGACGGAATCCAGTGTCGCGAAGAGCGTCACGTCCACGCCGCGGCTGACCAGCCCCTCGGCGAGCAGGCCGGTCACCTGCTCCCACGGCCCGTAGTGGTGCGGGGGCGTACGCCAGGCGACCGGTCCGAGCAGCGCAACCCTCAAGGGGAGGACGCGTCGACGAGATCAGCTGGGTTGAGGTGCAGGGTGGCGAGCAGCCCGGAGTGCTTCGCCGGGTCCACGCGCTCCGGCAGCTCGCGCTCGACCCAGTCGGCCCGGGCCTGCTGGCCCCGGTCGCGAAGTGCGGTGACGATCCTGTCCCTGGCGATCCTCATCTGGTGCTCCCCCTGGTTGGGTGTTCAAAACGATCATTCGCACGGACAGTGGTGTGCATGCGTGCGTCGGATCCGGACCACCAACTGTTCCGACCGCGATGACGGCGGAACCCGACAGCCGGCACGTGCTCGGCGATCGGCCGACACGGCCAAAGAGTCGCGGCGACGGGGATGACGATCGGTAACGCCCCTGATGGGCTGGTGGCGACGGCGTCTGGCGGCCACCGGGATCCCGGGCGACGTGTCCACCGTACGCCCTCGGGGCCCTCGACTGCATACGCACCGGTGGCGAGGCCTGCCGGACACGGGAGCTCACTCCGACGGGTAGAGCCGGGCCGGGTCACCGGGTCGGAGACTGTCCGGGGTGTCGTCCCGGGTGCTGGCGGCGATCGAGCCGAGCAACGCCAACGAGCGTGCGGACTCCGTATCCGGCTCGGCGTGGTAGATCACCAGCAGCTGCCCGTCGGCGCCCGCCACCGCGAGCTTGTCGCAGTACAGGTCGAGGTCACCCACCTCGGGATGACGCAGCCGGCTGACCACGCCCTCCCGCCGACGCACCTCGTGACGCGCCCACAACCGGCGGAAACAGTCGCTCTTGAGTGACAGCTCCCCCACCAAGGCCGTCAACCGGGGGTCGTCGGTGGCCCCGCCCGAGTCGGCGCGCATCTGCCCCACCACGCTCTGCATCGCCTGCCGCCAGTCGCGGAACAGCTCCCGCTCGGCCGGGTCCAGAAACACCGCGCGTAGTCGGTTGGCGCCCGGGGCGAGATTCGGCGACAGTGCCCTCGCCATCGGGTTCGAGGCCAGGATGTCGAGGTAGCGGTTCTGCACGAAGGCCGGCATGTCGAGCTCCCGCAGCAGGTGCAGGATGCTGGCCGGCACCCGGTCCGCGGCCGGCCGGGCGGCCCGGCGCGACCGCGCACGGCTCAGCCCGATCATGTACGCGGTCGCCTCCGGGTCCAACCCCAGCACCCCGGCCAGGGCATCGAGGACCTGCACCGACGGATGCCGCTCGCGGCCCTGCTCCAACCGCAGGTAGTAGTCGGCGCTGATCCCGGCCAGCATCGCCACCTCCTCGCGCCGCAGCCCCGGCACCCGGCGCAGGCCCACTCCCGGGCCGAGCCCGACGTCCTCGGGCCGGGTCTGCTCCCGGCGGGCACGCAGAAAGTCGCCGAGCGGGTTCGTTGCGTCCATGAGACCGACGGTAGATCGCCGGGCCGCCCGGTGACTGGCTGTGTCACTACCAGGAACAGCTCGCCCTGCCGGCCGGCTGACCCCCGACGCACAGTCGACGCATATCCACTCCGATCACGGATAGAGGACGACATGAGCGAGAACCTTCCCGGCGGGTCCCTGACCCTGGCTGAGGGCCTCACCCTCAGCCGGATGGGCTACGGAGCGATGCAGTTGGCCGGCCCGGGTGTCTTCGGCCCGCCCCGCGACCGCGAGCAGGCGATCGCCGTGCTCCGCGAGGCCGTCGACCTCGGTGTCCGGCACATCGACACCAGCGACTTCTACGGCCCGGTGGTGGTGAACGAGCTGATCCGCGAGGCGCTGCACCCGTACCCCGAGGATCTGCACCTGGTCACCAAGGTCGGCGCGCGCCGCGGCGCCGACCGCTCCTGGATCCCGGCGCTGGAGCCGGACGAACTGAAGGCCCAGGTCCGGGACAACCTCCAGCACCTCGGCCTGGACGTCCTCGACGTGGTCAACCTGCGGGTCGGTGTGGCGGAGGGCACCGGCGACGATCCCCTCTCCGAGCAGTTCGGCGCCCTCGCCGAACTGCGGCAGGAGGGGCTGATCCGGCACCTCGGGCTCAGCAACGTCACGCTCGACCAGCTGACCGAGGCCCAGGCCATCGCCCCGGTGGTCACTGTCCAGAACCTTTACAACCTCGCCAACCGGCAGGACGACGCCCTGGTGGACCGGTGCGCGGCGGAGAACATCGCGTTCGCCGCGTTCTTCCCGCTCGGCGGTTTCACGCCGTTGCAGTCCGACACGCTCAACGACGTGGCCGCCCGGGTGGGGTCGTCGCCGCAGCAGGTCGCCCTGGCGTGGCTGCTCCAGCGCTCCCCCACCACGGTGCTGATCCCGGGCACCTCGACGCTGGCGCACCTGCGGGAGAACATCGCCGCTGCCGACCTGAAGCTGCCGGCCGACGCGATCGAAGAGCTCGACACCATCGGCGGCTGACGCCGGGACGCGGACCGCCACACGGCGGTCCGCGTCACCCACCCGCTTCACTCAGGCCCGCCGCCCGGTCCAGATGGGTGAGGAACCGCCGGACCGCCGGTGGTCGGCTCCGCCCGGCGACGGTCGCGGCGAAGATCCGCCGGACGGAGACGTCGTCGGGGTGCAGGCGGAGCAGGGTCAGGTCGGATGGAGCGGCGCGTACGGCCAGGGCCGGCACCAGCGCAACGCCCAGACCGGCCGCGACACAGCCCAGCTTGCCGGTCCACTCGGCCGCGACGATGTCGATCCGCGGGCGAAAACCCGCCGGTAGGGTCGCCCGCAGCAGGGTCTCCTCAGCGGTCGCCGAGCCGGCAATGAACGACTCGTCGGCCAGGTCGCGCAGGCGGATGGTCCGCCGGTGGGCGAGCCGATGCGCCCGGGGAACGGCCACCAGAAGCGTCTCGTCGACGAGGTGGTGCAGGTCGAACTGGTCGCCGTCGAGCGGCTTGTCCGACGCGGCGCTCACCACGGCGACGTCGGCGTCGCCGTCGACCAGGCGCTCCAGCAGCCCGGGCGTGAGCCCTTCGACCAGCGACAGGGCCACCTCGGGATGCTCGGACCTGAAGCTGGCCAGAGCACGTGGCACAAGCGCGGCGACCGCCGTGGGGAACGCGCCGACCCGCAACCGGCCGGCGGACAGGTCGCGCAGCGCCGCCAGGTCCCGCCGGGCGGTGTCCAGCCGGTCGAGCACCGCCTCGGCGTGGCCGAGCAGGCAACGGCCCTGCTCGGTCAGGGCGACACCGCGCGGCAACCGGTCCAGCAACGGCGACCCGGTCTCGGCTTCCAGCGCGGCGATCTGTCGGGACACCGCCGACTGGGTGTAGCGCAGGCTGCGGGCCGCAGCCGTGATGGAGCCGTGCTCGGCGACGGCACGGAAGACCTGGAGCGCGTTCAGCTGCATCGTGCCATGCTCCCGCAGCATGGCAACGATGCGTAACAGTCGTTGGTGGCATGACTTCCCGCCCCCTAGCGTTGGCGACATGTTCGAGATCGCACTGTTGGGTACGGGCACGATGGGCACCGCGATCGGCCGTCGGCTGCTGGCCACCGGGCATCGGCTCACCGTCTGGAATCGCACGTCCGCCCGCACGGCGCCGCTCATCGTCGCCGGGGCGCGAGCCGCCGGCAGCCCAGCCGAGGCGGTCCGCGACGCCGACGTGGTGATCACCATGCTCACCGATGCGGTCGCGGTCCGGCACACGTTGGTCGACTCCGGTGCGGCACTGGCGCTGCGGCCGGGCACCCCCGTGATCGAGATGTCCACCATCGGTCCCCGGGCCGTGGCCGAACTGGCCACCCTGCTGCCGGCGGGAGTACCGCTGGTCGACGCTCCGGTCGCCGGCAGTGCCGGGGCTGCCGAGACGGGCCAACTCGTGGTCCTGGCCGGCGGGGAAGAGGCGGTCGTCGAGCGGATCGCCCCGCTGCTGGGGATGTTGGGCACCGTCCGTCGCTGCGGCGGCGCCGGCCGGGGCGCGGCGTTGAAGCTGGTGCTCAACACCGCGCTGATCACCGCTGTCACCGCGGTCGCGGACACGCTCACTGTCGCGGACGCCGTCGGCGTCGACCGACGTACCGCGATCGATGCACTTGGCACCGGACCGCTCGGCGGCGCGGTCGCCCGGGCGACCGCCACGGACGCCGCGTTCGCCGCCGCCCTGGCCGCCAAGGACGCCCGACTCGCCCTCGACGTGCTCGGCGACGCGCCGGTGCCCCTGCTGCGCGCCGCCGCGTCGGCGCTGGCGGCCGCGCGCCATCCGCAGGACGACATCGCCCGTCTCACCGACGCCGCCGCTTCCGAGGAGAATCAGTGAACCTGACCCTGGACAACCCGACGACCGTCGCCGCGCCGTTCGGCGACCGGTTCGCGCACGTCGCCCGCCTCGACCTGCCAGGGGGCGCGCTGCTGATGCTCTCCGGTCAGGTCGGTGTGGACGACGCCGGCGCGGTGGTCGCACCCGGCGACGTGCGGACGCAGTCCGAACGGATCTTCGAGTTGATCGGCTCGCTGCTCGCGGCGCACGGCGCCACCTTCGCCGACGTGCTGCACGTCCGGACGTTCATGACCGACCTCGGCGACCTGGCCAGCTATGCGGACGTCCGCAACCGCTACTTCGGGCAGACCAGGCCCGCCAGCACCACCGTCGAGGTGAGCCGGCTCTTTCTCGACGGCGCGGTGCTGGAGGTCGAGGTCACCGCTGCCGTGACCACGGGTTGACCAGCATCGGCTGATCTTCGTGGCGATCGGCGCAGTCGGCGCGCTGGTCTCAGTGCTGGTGCGGCCGGTCTCAGCGCTGGTGCGGCCGGTCTCAGCGCTGGTGCGGCCGGTTGCGGACGAGGGCGAGCGTGAGCACGGCGGTGACGAGGAAGACGATGCCGTTGATCCGCAACCCGGCCTGGACGCCGGAGGTCATGGCTTCGGCGATCGCCGCCCGGACCGGGTCGGGCAGCGGCTGGTCGCCGGTGACACCGGCGGCCACCGCCGCCTGCACGGCGCCACGGGTAGGTTCGGCGACCTGGTGCGCGGCCAACCGGTCGGGCAGGTCAGCCAGCATCGTGGTGGTGAGCAGCGTGCCCAGCAGGGACGTGCCGAGCACGGAGCCGACCTGTCGGGCGGCGTTGACCGCGCCGGAGGCCATCCCGGCCTGCGCGGGCGCGACGCTGGCCAACGCGGCGGCGGTCGCCGGAGCCACCACCAGGCCGCCTGCGGCACCGAACAAGGCGAACAGCGCCCACCGGTGACCGAACGACGCGGTGGGACCCTGGGCCGCCAGGCCGAAGCTCGCCACCGCACCGAGGACCAGGCCGAGGGTGAGCGGCGCTTTGAAGCCGGTACGACGGATCGCCCGCCCGGCGCCGAAGGCGACGACGACGTAGGCGCCGAAGAGCACCAGCATCCGCCAGCCGGTGTCCAGCGGGCTGAGTGCCTGGACACGTTCGTGGAAGAGGACCAGCAGGATCGCCACGCCGGTGAAGCCGAACAGCGACACCGCGGCGACGACCATGACGGCGCTGAACGACGCGGACCGGAACAGCCGTATGTCGAGCATCGGCGCATCGGAGCGCAGCTCGACCAGGACGAACGCGACAAGCGCGGCAGCCGCGGCGATCCAGGCCACCGTCACCACCGGGCTGGTGTAGCCGTCCTTGCCGCCCTGGATCAGGGCGTAGACGGCCGCGGCGATGGCAACGGTGCCGAGCAGCAGGCCGGGTACGTCGAGTCGGCCTGCGCTCTGCCGGGACTCGGCCACGCCGATGGCGGCGACGACGAGGGTGACCACGCCCAGCACGATCGTCGACAGGTAGACGCTGTGCCACGCGTAGTGCTTCAGCAGGGTGCCGGCGATGAGCGGGCCGATCGCGAGCCCGATGCCGGAGGCGGCCGCCCACGCGGTGATGACCTCGGTACGGCGGTGCGGGTCGGTGAAGGTCGCGCCGAGGATCGCCAGGCTGTTGGGCAGGATCAGGGCCCCGCCGAGGCCGGCGACCAACTGCCCGACGATCACCCAGGCCACGGTGGGGGCACCGGCCACCACGGCACCGCCAACGATCATGGCGAGGATGCCGGCACCGAACATGCGCCTGCGTCCGTAGCGGTTGCCGAGGGTGGCTGCGGACAGCACCACGCTGGCCACGACCAGGGTGTAGGCGCTGGGAATCCAGATCACGGTGGTCGGGTCGACCCGAAGATCGCGCTGGATGGTCGTCAGGGCGGAGACCGTCGCGGTGATCTGGAGGAACGTGATCATCGCGCCCAGGCACATGGCGATCAGGGTCACCGGGCGGGAACCGCGAAGGGACCTGGCGGTGGCCGGTCCGGGTGCGGCTGCGGTCGGGGCCGTGGTGTTGGTGGTCACTGGCGTCCTCGATGCTCGTCGGGCTGACTTGCGTTCGCATAAGCCAGCGACGGCCAAGTGAACCACCTGGCTAGCTTTTACGCAAGTCAGGTACGCTGGACGGCATGGAGGACCTCCGAGAAGATCGCGACTCCTGGTCGAGCGAGAACTGCTCGGTAGCCCGGGCGATGGACATCGTCGGCAGCAGGTCGACGGTCCTGATCATGCGCGAGGCGCTGCTCGGCACACGCCGCTTCGACGACTTCGTCCGCCGGGTCGGCGTCGGCGAGCCCGCCATGGCCGCCCGACTCAAGGAAATGGTCGCCGCCAACCTGCTCGAACGCATCCCCTACCGGGAGCCGGGTCAGCGCACCCGCCACGAATACCAGCTCACCCGCAAGGGCCACGAACTGCTGCCCGTGATCACCGCGCTGCGCAACTGGGGCGACACCTGGGCCGCCGACGACGCTGGCCCGTCCGTCGTCGCCACCCACCACGACTGCGGCGAGCCGGTCCGCGCGGTGCTCCGCTGCGCGGCGGGCCACGAGGTGGAGGACGGCGACATCGACATCGCCGCCGGCCCGGGCCTGATCCGGCGCAGCTGACGGCTGACAGCCCGACGAGGCCGACCCTCGGACCGGACCCGATCCGGGCGTGGATGACCCGGGGGCCGCGGGCCAGGGTCGAACCCCCTCGACCAGGCCAGACCGGGACCGGCGGGGCCAGGCCAGGCCGAGACCGGCCGGGCTGGGCTTGATCCGACGTGGCAAGGCATGGGGGCACGGCCCCGAGACCCGGACGGCACCAGCGGAGCGCCGCCGCCAATCGATCTCTGTCGCTAAAAACGTCGTACACCTGTTCTAGTGTGTGGTCATGGTCGAGGAGTTGGCGCAGGCAGACGACGCGGTCGCTGCCTGCGTTGACGACGCCGTCTGGGCTCTCGCCGACGATGAGCTGGTCGCGGCGCTCGATGCCGCGCATCGCTTGGAGCAGCGTCTCGCCGCCGTGAAGCTGGCGTTGGTGCGCGAGGTGGACGGTCGGGGCACGGCGGTCGCGCAGGGCGCGTCGAGCACCGCGGTCTGGTTGCGTGAGCGACTGCGGTTGACCATTCCCGCGGCCCGCCGGTTGGTCGATCTCGCGGCGTGCGTCGACGCGGCCCCGACGGCCGTGCGGGGCGCGCTGGCGGCCGGCGCGGTCAGCATGGAGCAGGTGCGGGTCATCGCCGACACCGTCGCCACCGTGCAGTCGGTCGCTGGGCCGGAGGTGGCCGACAAGGCCGTCGGTGTGCTGGTCGACTGGGCCGGGCAGTTCGATCCCATGCTGCTGCGCAAGCTCAGCACCCGCATCCTCGACCACGTCGCCCCCGACATCGCCGACGCCGCCGCCCAGGCCGCACTCGAAGCCGACGCCCGCCGAACCAACCGCGACCGCCACGTCACGATGTCCACGCTGACCGACGGCCGACTCCGACTCACCGGCATCCTCGACAGCGAAACCGCCGGCCTGCTGCGCGCCGCGATCGACCCGCTCACCGCCCCGTCCGGCCCCGACGACCAGCGCTGCGCCGGGCAGCGCCGCCATGACGCCCTCGCTGACCTCTGCCGGCTCAGCCTGCGCACCGGAGAGCTACCCGAACACGGCGGCGACCCCGCGCAAATCGTCGTCACCACCAGCTACGACGCCCTCGCGGGACAACTCAGCGCCGCCACCCTCGACACCGGCCTGCACCTCACACCGGAAACGGTGCGCCGACTCGCCTGCGACGCCGCGATCCTGCCCGCCGTGCTCGGCGGCACCGGCCAGGTCCTCGACGTCGGCCGACAACGCCGCCTCATCACCGGCCCACTACGCCGGGCCCTCGTATTACGCGACGGTGGCTGCGCCTTCCCCGGCTGCGACCGACCACCCCGCTGGTGCGACGCCCACCACATTCACCACTGGGCCGACGGCGGCGACACCAACCTCAACAACGCCGTCCTACTCTGCGGCCACCACCACCGACACCTCCACCACAACGACTGGACCGTCCGGCTGACAGGCGACGGCTACCCCGAATTCATACCGCCCGCCTGGCTCGACCCCGACCAACTCCCCCGCCGCAACCACTACCACCGACGGACATAGACACGACCAGCCGCGCTGAGCGCACTGTCACCACGCAGCCGGATCCAGGTAGTCGCACGCGCGACCAGGCCGGGCCTCGGATGACGCCGCGCGCTCGGCGGTACCGGCACGGTGGCGCGACGGCGCAGGCCGGCGCTGGGCATGAGCCCAAACCGCTGCGGGCCACGCTTCCGAACGCGGAGAACCAGCCCTTTCCCGCCACCCGGCCACCCGGCCACCCGGCCACCCGGCCACCAGGCCACCAGGCCACCAGGCCACCAGGCCACCAGGCCACCAGGCCACCAGGCCACCAGGATGAGGGTCAGGGTGTCGCGGACCGACGACAAGGGCATCCCGGTCGGCAACCAGCCCGCCGCCAAGCAGCTACCAGCGCTGGCACGTCGGAGTAACGGGCGGCGGGGGCAGCCCTGGTCGCCCGGTCCACGACGCGACGCTGGTCGTTGTTGCCCCGCCAGCCCTCGGGGGAGTGAAGCAGGTGGTGCAGGGTGCGGCCGAGCAGGTGCACGGTGGTCCGCTCGTCGATCACCGCGCCACGGACGAACTCCTCCGGTGCCATGTAGCGCCGCGAGCCGGGCAGCCGTTCGGCGTCGAGCAGGAAGGGCCCGGGTCGGTACTCGTCCAGGTCGATCAGCCGCATCCGCCCGGCGGAGAAGTCGTACAGGAAGCAGCCGTCGTAGAGGTCGACCGCGACCAGGCCGGCGGCGCTGACGGCGAGATGGGCGTCGAGGATCGCGTCGAGGGCCTCCTCGACCTGCGGCAGCGGCAGTTGCTGGAACCGCGTGAGCCCGCTGCGGTCGGCGCCGTGCACTGTCGCGTGGTTCAACAGGTCGCCGTCGTACCAGGGGTAGACGAGCGTTGGCCCGGCCGGTCCGTGAACTGTCCGCACTGGACGGACGATCGCCGGGTGGTGGACTGCGGCGTGCACCGCGCAGGCCCGGTCGAGGGAAGCTCTGCCCTCGACCGTGATGGCCGTCTTGACGAGCCAACGCCCGCCCGCGTCCTCGACCCCGTAGGACAGGCACCCGGAGTCCTGCTCGCCGAAGACGACGAAGGCCGAATTGATCGACGGCACCGAAACCCGCCGAAATGGCATGGACACCCCCAAGTTCGGTGGCGCCAAATGACGCGCAAAGTACCCGTTGTGTTACGAGCTTGTTTCCAAGATGACAGCCAGGTTACGAGTGCTTCTCGATGATCGATACCGATCCTAGGTTTCGGCCACCGTCATCAGTCGTGGCGGCCGGCACCGAACGTGGAGGCAACGACGTGCCACAACCGAACACAGATCGGACCGGACGGGCCAGGCGCGGGGTCAGCATGCTGGCCGCCGTGGCGCTGACCGCGGCCGGGCTGACCAGTCTGCCCGCCAGCGCAGTCGCCGCGCCGGCGGGCAGTGGACCGACCGCCCGTTACCTCGTCCAGCTCGACGAGGAGCCGCTGGCCACCTACACCGGCGGCGTCCCCGGCATCGCGGCGACCAAGCCGGCCGACGGCGCGAAGCTGAACCGCACGTCGGGCAGCGCCAAGGCGTACCGCGATCACCTGCGCCAGCAGCGTACGTCCGTTCTGGACCGTGTCGGCGTTCCGGCCGACCGCACCCGCGTCACGATGGAGACCGCGTTCAACGGGTTCGCCGCCGACCTGACCGGGCCGCAGGCCGCCCGGCTGCGCGCCACCCGAGGTGTACGGGCGGTCTACGAGAGCCAGAAGGTGCACGCGGCCACCTCGCACACCCCGGACTACCTGGGCCTGACCGGCAAGGGCGGGGTGTGGAAGAAGGAGTTCGGCGGGGACTCCCACGCGGGCGAGGGCATCATCGTCGGGGTCATCGACAGCGGCTACTGGCCGGAGAGCGCGAGCTTCGCACCGCTGCCCAGCCCTCGCCCTGACCAGGCCGTCATCGACGCCAAGTGGAAGGGCACCTGCGACGTTGGCGTCGAGGCACCGGTCACCTGCAACAACAAGGTGATCGGCGCCCGTTGGTACAACGACAGCGGCATCGCCGACGCGTTCCCGGACGACTACTCCTCGCCTCGCGACCGCAACGGCCACGGCACCCACACGGCCAGCACCGCGGCCGGCAACCACGGCGTGCGGGCGACCTCGGGCACCCAGGACCTGGGCATGATCTCCGGCATGGCGCCGGCCGCGCGCCTGGCGATCTACAAGGCGCTGTACGACAACGGTGCGGGCGGCGCGACCGGTACCGACATCGACATCGTGCACGCCATCGACGACGCGGTCGCCGACGGTGTCGACGTGATCAACTATTCGATCGGTGACGACACCGAGCGGTTCGGGGCGGTCGACGCGACGTTCTTCAACGCCGCCGCCGCTGGTGTGTTCGTCGCCGCCGCAGCGGGCAACTCCGGCCCGTTCGCCAACACCGTCGACAACTCGACGCCGTGGCTGACCACGGTGGCCGCGAGCACCACCGACCGGCAGAACACCCGGAAGCTCACCCTCGGCAACGGCACGACCATCGCGGGTGTGGGCATGGGCGAGACCGGTGTCGGGCCGGCCCGACTGGTCTTCGCGAAGGACAGCGCACTCGACCCGGACGGCGCGTACGGTGCGGGCCTCTGCGCCGACGACACGTTGGATCCGGCCAAGGTCAAGGGCGCGATCGTGCTCTGCCTGCGTGGTGAGATCCCGCGTACCGACAAGAGCATCGAGGTGGCACGGGCCGGCGGGGTCGGCATGGTGCTGTACAACGAGGAACTCAACTCCCTCAACGCCGACGTGCAGGCCGTGCCGACCGTGCACATCAACGAGGTCGACCTGGCCACGGTCACCGCATACGTCGCCAAGGGCAACGCCACGGCCACCATCTCGCCGAGCAGGCTGGAGACTGTCGAGGCCCCCGCGGTCGCCGCGTTCTCCTCGGCCGGCCCGTCCAACCTGAACGCCGGTGAGCTGCTCAAGCCGGACATCAGCGCGCCCGGTCAGGACATCGTCGCCGCGTTCTCCCCGTCCGCTGGCGGGAACGACTTCGCCCTGGAGTCCGGCACCTCGATGGCGGCGCCGCACATCGCCGGCATCGCCGCCCTGCTGCTGGCGAAGCACCCCGACTGGTCGCCCGCCGCGGTCCGCTCCGCGCTGATGACCAGCGCGGTGGACAAGACCGACAAGGGCAACCCCATCAAGATCGGCACGTACGACGCCACCCCGCTCAACTACGGCGCCGGCCAGGTGAAGCCGGGTGGGGCGTTCGACCCGGGCCTGGTCTACGACTCCAACCAGCAGGACTGGATCCAGTACCTGTGCGGGGTTTCCGCCGACCGGGGCAGCGACTACGGGCTCGCCGACCTGGACGGCTGCGACACCATCGGTGCGATCGACACGGCCCAGCTCAACTACCCGTCGATCTCGCTCGGCCGGATGGTCGGCAAGCAGACCGTGACCCGTACGGTCACCAACGTCAGCGACAAGACCAGCACGTACACCTCGTCGGTGCAGGCCCCGCCGGGTTACAAGGTCAAGGTCACGCCAGCGAAGATGCAGATCCGTCCGGGCAGCAGTGCCCGCTTCAGCGTGGAGGTCACCAACACCGGCGGCGCGTTCGACACCTGGGCCGACGGCTCGCTGACCTGGCGCGACCAGTTCAAGCACGAGGTGCGCAGCCCACTGGTCGTCCACAACTCCGGGTTGGTCGCTCCCGACGCCATCACCGGCAAGGGCACCTTCGGCAGCGTCCGGATCGCCGCCGAGGTCGGCTACAAGGGTCAGCTGATCTCCCAGCTCTCCGGCCTCACCGCGGGCACCAGCACCGTGGTCACCCTCCAGGGCGACGGCCCGAGCTGGGACTGGAGCACGTCGAACAACCTGCCGGTGCCACTGCCCGCGTCGATCAGCAGGACCACCCTGCACGTGCCGGCCGGCACCCGCAGCCCGCTCGTCCAGGTGACGTCGGAGCGTCCCACCTGCTCCCACATCGACTGGGACGACGAGGAGGGCGTGATGGAGTGCACCGAGTTCAGCCTCAACGTCTACGACAAGGACGGGAAGTTCGTCACCGCCACGGCCAGCGGTCGTGACGGCGCCAAGGTGACGCTGCCGGACGGTGCCGGGGACTACATCGTGGTCGTCGAGCAGGAGTTCACCGAGAACATGCCGAAGGGCACGAACGCGTACACCCTCACCAGCTATCTGCCCGGCGCGCCGGGCACCTCCACCGGCCGGTTCACCATCGACCCGAAGCAGCGCGGCGTGCAGCCTGGCACGACGGCGAACCTGACGGTGCGCTGGTTCGGCCTCGCTCCGGGACAGCGTTACCTCGGGGTGCTGGAGTTCCGCAACGGTGACGGCTCGCTGAAGACCGTGCCGGTCACCGTCCAGTCCTGACGGTGCCAGCGGGGCCGGTGGGCCGGCGTGTGACCCAGGTCACCGCCGGTCCGCCGGCCCACCGTCGGTCCGCGCAGAGGTGATCTGCTCGGCCCACGGTGATCGACGGCGGCGGGGACAAGACGCGGGGCGGCGGGGGCCCAACTCCGGTCCGCCCCGAACGTCTGCGTGGGCCCGTCGAGTTCGTCGGACGAACGGAGGAGTTGGCGCAGTTGCGCCGGCTCGTCGAAGCCCCGCCGTGCCTGATCCTGTTGGAGGGCGAGCCCGGGATCGGCAAGAGCCGGCTGGTCGCCGAGTTGCTCGCCGAACTTCCCGGGCACCACCTCGTCGGCGAGTGCGACGACGTGCCGGAGCCCTTCCCGCTCGGCGTACTGCTGGACGCGATCCGGGACAGCGCCGACCGACTCGGCCCGCTCAGCCCGGTGGCCGGCGCCCTCGCGCCGCTGCTGCCCGAGCTCGCCGACGCCCTGCCCGCCCCGCCGCCCCCGTTGACCGACCCGGCGGCCGAACGACACCGGCTGCTGCGGGCCGTCGCCGCGGTGCTGGCCGCGCTGAGCCCCGCCACCCTGCTGCTGGAGGATCTGCACTGGGCCGACCCGGCGACCTGCGAGTTCCTCGGCTACCTGAGCACCCACCCGGTGGACGGGCTGGCGGTGGTGCTGACCGCACGCACGGCCGCGCCGGGCGGCAGTACGCCGATCCACGACGCGTTGGCCCGAACCCCTCCGTGGAGCGTCGCGCGAGTGCCGCTCGGCCCGCTGGACGCCGACGACGTACGCCGGCTCGCCGCCCGGACCCTGCGGCTCGACGACCCGCCGCAGCAGCTCACCGCCACCCTGCTCGACCGGACCGCCGGCATCCCGTTCGTGGTCGAGGAGGTGCTGCGGACACTCGCCGAGCGGGGTGGCGACCCGTTGGCGGACGACAGCGTTCCGTTCGTCCTGCGTGACGTGCTGCTCTGGCGGCTGCGCCCACTCGACGAGGCCACCCGGGAGGTGCTCGGTGCCGCCGCCGTGCTGGGAATGGCACCGGACCAACGCATCCTCGCCTCGGTGCTCAGCCTGGACCGGGTGGCGATCGGCGCGGCGTTGACCGCCGCCCACCGCGCGGGCCTTCTGCACGACAGCGGTGACGGCCTGCGCTTTCGTCACGACCTGGCCCGACAGGTGGTGTACGACCTGGTGCCCCGGGAGAGCCGGGAATGGCTGCACCTGCGTGTCGCACGGGTGCTGGAACAGGAGCTTCCCAGGCCGGTCGCCCAACTGGCGCACCACTACCGCCGGGCCGGCAGCGGAGCCGACTTCGTCCGCAACGCTGAGGCGGCTGCCGACCTGGCCACCGAGCGCGGCGACGACGCGACCGCCGCCAGCTTCCTGCTCCAGACGATGGACGTCGCCGAGCTGCCCCGACCGGTACGGGTCCGGCTCGCCGCGAAGCTGGGCCGGTCGGCCATCGACGGGCTCAGCCAGGCCGAGGCGATCCCGGTGCTGGAACGGCTGCTCGCCGACCGCCGGCTACCGCCCGGCGCCCGGGGCGAGCTGGGCCTGGTGCTCGGGCGGATGCTGCGTCAGCAGGGCGAGGCACTGCGCGGGTACGCCGAGATCGAGCGCGCCGTGCCGTACCTGCGCGCACCGCGCCGGAGGGCCCCGGCGCTCGCGGTGCTGGCGGCCCCGGACACCGTCGTCGGCCGGCACGTCGACGGCCACCTGGCCCGCTGCGCGGAGGCCGAGGCCGCCGCGACGGCCAGCGGGGACCCGGCCGCGCACCTCGCGGTCCGCATCGCCCGTACCTCGCTGCTGATCGAGCTGGGCGATCCGACGGCCTGGTCGATCATCACCGAGCTGCGCGCGTCCGCCGAGTTGGCCGACCGGCCCCGGGAGCATGCCCGCGCCTGCCTGAACTGGGCGCAGGGCGCGTTGCACGCCGGTCATCCGGAGCAGGCCGAGGCGCTTCTGGCGGCGGGCCGGGGGTT
Source organism: Micromonospora sp. M61 (assembly GCF_018070245.1). Classification (NCBI taxonomy): domain Bacteria; kingdom Bacillati; phylum Actinomycetota; class Actinomycetes; order Micromonosporales; family Micromonosporaceae; genus Micromonospora; species Micromonospora sp. M61. Next base: position 15,047 of record NZ_JAGPYA010000021.1, read on the forward strand.
GGTCGACGAGACCGGGTACGAGCGGCTGACGACCCTGGTGGAGGTCACCGAGTTGTCGCTGGACCGGGCCGCCGGGCGGCTCGACGGGCTGGCCGAGCGGCTCGCCCGGCTGGCCGTGACGGCCGAGCGGATGCCGGTGACCCTGCTCGACGCGCGGGTCGAGCTGGCGACCGTGCAGGGCCGTACCGCGGTCGACGCCGACGAGGTGGAGACGGCCGAACGGGCGCTGCGGGAGGTGGTGGCCGACGCCCGGCGGGTCGGCGCGATCTGGCCGCTGGTGCAGGCGCTCTCGGCGCTGGCCAGGCTGACTCTGGCCGGGCGACCGGACGAGGCGGCGCGGCACGCTACGGAGGCGCTGTCACTGGTACGCGGAAAGGGCATCCTGGCGTGGGCCGCCGAGGCGGTCCTGGTGCTGGCCGAGGCGGCAGCCGCAGCGGGCGACCCGGCAGGGGCCGCGGGAGCGGTCGCCGAGTTGGAGGCCGGGATTGCGGGCCGCGACGCGCCGCTCGCCCTGGCCGCCCTGCGCCGATGCCGGGAGCTCGTCCCGGCCTGACGCCGACCCGCCCGAGCCAGGCGACCCGGGACGAGACGCGCCGACGAAGGTGCGGGAGTCGACGCCGCCTGAGCGGACCGGGATGGTGCAGGGTGGCGGGCCGCCCAACGACGGCCCGCCACCGTGGATCAGAGGACGACCTGGTGCACCCGGTTGTCCACGCCGCGTACGGCCAGCCAGGCGCTGCCGTTGGCACCGGCGGCGGCCCCGGGCGCGCCCCGGAACGCGTCGGTCGCGAACTCACCGCGCCGGAACCAGCCACCCCAGGCGCCGTCGGTCAGGTTGCGCTGCCAGAGCCGGTTGTCGGCGGCCAACGAGAACAGGTAGACCCGGCCGGACGTGGCGAGCAACGTCGGGCTGCCACTGGTGGTGCCGCCCAGGTTGGTCCAGGCGGACCAGGTGGTGCCGGTCCGGCTGCTCCACCACACCTCGTCGGTGCGGCTGCGGACAGCCACGTGCAGGACGCCGGCGTCGTCGACGACAGCGCTCGGCCGACCGTAGAACGGCCGGTTCTCCGGAGCCCCGACGCCGATCCAGCCGGTGCCCGCTGCACGGGACCAGAGCTTGCCGTCCGCACCGCGGGCGACCAGCGTCCACTGCGTCGGGCTGGTCCACGCCACAGTGGGCGCGTCGGTCAGCGTGCCACCGAGGCTGCGCCACGGCCCCCAGCTGCCGGCCACGTAACTGCGCTGCCAGGCCGCATTGTCGGTGCCACGGACGAAGACGTCGAGTCGCCCACCGGCGGAGCCGTACGCGGCTGACTGGCCGAGGATCCGGCCGCCGACCGGGCCGCCGAGCGAGGTCCAGCGCGTGCCCCACGTCGTACCGGTGCGGGTGTTCATCGCCAGCGCGCCGGAGGCGTCGCGGACGAAGGCGGCGGCGTGCGTGTCGTCCACCCGGACCAGCGCCGGGCTGGCGCTGGCGGTGCCGCCGAGGGTGGCGCCGGCGACCTGGTCGGTGCCGGTCAGACCGAGCATGGCCACGCCGTGCGCCGGCACCTCGACGGTGTACGAGCCGGTGAACGGCTGGACTCCGGCGGAACCGGGCTGGGCGTCCACGTCAGCGCGGGACCACAGGTCACGGACGCGCACCGACCCGCCGAGCGCGACGTCGGCGAAATTCACAGTGATCTGCTGAGCGGTGTCGTGTCGGTTGAGCAGCGCGACGGCCCGCTTGCCGGAACCGGTGAGCACCTTGCTCCAGACCTGCGCGTCGGTGCCGGTGTCGGCGACCTTGACGCCCTGTCGGACCAGCGGGTCCTGGTCCACCGCGATGATCTCCGGGTTGGTCAACGCCGAGATCATCTCCGCCGGCAGGCCACGCGGGTCGGAGCCGATCACCAGCGGCGCGGCCATGATGGCCCACATGCCGAGCTGCGTCTTGGACTCGTCCAGGCTCAACTCGTACCCGCCGTCGGGCAGCGGGCGCATCGGCAGCAGGTAGTCCGGGTCGTTGTAGTGCCCCGGCCCGGTGGCCGCAGGGTGGTACGCGTTGACGTCCATGTTGCGCAGCACCCACGGGTACGCCCACTGCGGGCTCGGGTCGGTCAGGCCCACGTCGGTGTACGTCCGCCAGGAGTCGGCGATGGTGGGCGCGTACGTGTAGCTCCAGGTGGAGAGCTGTTCCGGGGTGTACGGGCCGCCACCCCAGTCGGAGCTGACCGGGTTGCAGATGTTGAGCAGCATCGGCCGCGGCGACTGGCGTACCGCCTCGGCCAGCTCACGGAAGGTGGCCTCCGGGTCGAGGCCGGCGGCCCGGCCGCAGAGCCAGTCGGCCTTGAGCGCGTCGAAGCCCCAGCCGGCGAACTGGGCGACGTCGGCCTGGTAGTGGCCGTTGCTGCCGAGCCCGCACTGCCCCGACAGGTACGGCCCGGCGTCGGTGTAGATGCCGGCCTTCATCCCCTTGCTGTGGATGTACGCGGCCAGCGCTGCCATTCCGCCGGGGAAGCGGGCGGGGTCGGCGACGAGCTGACCGGCCTCGTTGCGTGGGGTGGGCGCGGCCCAGTTGCCGTCGATCCAGACGTAGGTGTAGCCGGCGTCGCGCAGGCCACTGTGGACCATATGGTCGATGACGGACCTGACCTCGACCTCGGTGGGATCGCCACCGAGGCCGAAGTAGGTGTTCCAGCCCTGGTAGGGCGTCGGGGCGAGGCCGCTGTTGAAGAACGTCGGGGCCCCCTGGTCCTCCGCGCCGGTGGCGGCCGGGGCGTGGCCGGGCCGGCCGGGCCCGTGACCGACCTGGGGTGGGTCGGTGTGCGGTGGGCCGGCCAGTGCCGGCGTCGGGCTGACCAGGCCCAGGCCGAGCACGGCCAGGGCAGCGGTCAGCGGTCGGTTCAGGCGCATGGAGGTACTCCTGTCCCTCGGGGGTGGGGTGGTGGTGCTCCGACCTCAGTCGCGGGTCAGCACGATGAGGTCGGCGTCATGGGTCGGGCTCCACTGCACGGGCAGGCCGACCGCGGCGAGGTGACTGCCGGAGTAGTGGCGGTCGCCGTGTCGGTAGCGGGCCGCCGGGTCGAGGCCACGCAGCGGCAGCCGTACCGGGCGCGACGGCAGCAGGCCGGCGCCGTCGAGCCGGCCGGTGTGCCAGGCCAGGACGACGACCCGGCGCTCGTCGGGCGCCGTGTACTGCACCGCGCAGCGGGCCTGGTCGGGCCCACCGATCAGGTGCACCTCGCCGTGCGTGACGACGTCCCGGATCTGCTTGTACCGGGCGATCCAGCCGGCCGCTTCGGCCCGTTCCTCGGGAGTCCAGGCCCGGATGTCCGCGCCGATGCCGAGCACACCGGCCATCGCCAGGACGAACCGGAACGCAAGGGTTCGCGGTCGACTGTCGAACAGGCCGGGCGCGTCGGTGACCCAGGAGCTGAGCAGGTGCGGGGCGTTGGCGTGCAGAAAGCCGTACTGGATGGCCAGCCGGTCGAGTGGGCCGGTGTTGTCGCTGGGCCAGAACACGTCGGCGCGGGCGGCCATCGCCAGGTCGGTCCGCGCGCCGCCGCCGGCACAGGCCTCGATCAGCACACCGGGGTGGTCCCGGCGCAGCCGCTCGTAGATCCGGTGCAGGTTGGCGACGTGGGCGCCGTCCAGGTCGAGCGGACCGACACCGCCCGGCCGGCCCGGCTCGGTACGCGGCCGGTTGAAGTCCCACTTCAGGTAGTCGATGTCGTACCGGCGCAGCAGATCATCCACAGTGGAGTGGACGAACTCGGCGACCTCCGGCCGGCCCAGGTCGAGCAGGTACTGGTTGCGCACGGGGGTGAGCGGCCGACCGTCGACGGAGTAGACCCATTCCGGGTGCTCGGCGTAGAGGCTCGACCTCGGGTTGACGCACTCCGGCTCGACCCAGAGCCCGAAGTTCAGCCCGAGCGCGCGGACGTCGGCGATGAACGTGTCGAACCCGGCGGGGAACTTCGCCGGGTCGGGCGTCCAGTCACCCAGTCCGGCGGTGTCGTCGTCGCGGCCGACGAACCAGCCGTCGTCCACCACGAACGTCTCGACGCCCAGGTCGGCGGCGATCCGAGCGAGCGCGAGCTGGCTCTCCGCCTCGACGGCGAAGTAGGTGGCCTCCCACGAGTTGTAGAGCACCGGTCGTGGGGTGAGCCGGTCGGCGGCGAGCAACCGCTGGTGGGTGTGCCAAACCCGGGCGAGCCCGTCCAGGCCGTCCGGGCTGTACGCCCCGGTGACCACCGGCAGGGCCAGCAGCTCGCCGGGGGCCAGCGCCAGCGGGCCGTCGACCAACTGTCGGCCGGCCCGGACGCGGGTCAGCCCGCCGGTGTCCCGCTCGGCGCTGATCTCCCACGAACCGGTCCAGGCCAACGCCATCCCCCACGCCGGACCGGCCGGCTCGGCGGTGTCCCGCACGGCCAGCCAGGGCACGTGCAGATGCCCGGGTACGCCCTGGGAGCTGCCGATGCTAAAGGTGCCGTGGCCCAGCTCGACGTGGGAGAGCTGGAACTCCTGCGCCCACTGCCCCCACTGGTGGCTGAGCAGCGCGCCGTGCGGCGTCGGTACGCAGAAACCGCCCGACCCGGCCCGGACCACCCGCAGCGGGGCGGAGCCGCCGTTGGTCAGCTCGACCCACCGCTGCACCACATCGGTGCCGGCGGGCACCCGGTAGTGCACCGTTGCGCGCAGCCCGGTCACCGCGTCGGCGAAGTCGACGGCCAGCTCCCGCTGGTCGGCGTCGACCCGTACGCCGGTGTGCGTGAAGCCCACCCGGCGCTGCCCGGTCACGGTCTCCACCACCAGGTCCGCGCCGGTGAACGGCCGGTCGGCGTCGGTGGCGTACTCGATGGGGGCGGCGTCCCCGGCGGTGAGGAACGGCACCGGGCCGTCGTAGGCGACCGGCGACGGTCCGTCGGAGACGCCGTGCGGCCCCCACGCGATCAGTTCCAGCCAGCGGCCGTGCGCCGGCACGGTGACTGTGTACTCGGTCTGCGTGCCGCGCAGCGTCCAGCGCTGCCCGGGCGCGGCGGTCACTTGACCGCTCCGAGCGCCAGGCCGGAGACGAAGTGCCGCTGGAAGCGCAGGAAGACCGCGACGGTGGGGACGGCCGCGATGACGGTGCCGGCGGCGATCACGTTCCAGGACGAGACGAACTGCCCCTGGAGGGCCAACAGCGCCGGGGTGACCGGCATGTTGTCATCGGTGCGCAGCACGGTGATCGCCCAGAGCAGGTCGTTGAAGATCCAGGTGAAGGACAGCGCCCCGAGAGCGGCGAGCGCCGGCCGGGTCAGTGGCAGCATCACCCTGGTGAAGATCTGCGCCGTGCCGGCGCCGTCGATGGTGGCCGCCTCCTGGATCTCGCCCGGCAGGTCCCGCATGAAGCCGTGCAGGACGAAGGTGTAGAAGCCGAGCCCGAAGCCGACCTGCACCGCGATCAGCGCCCAGAGCGTGTCGTACAGGCCGGTCAGCTCGCTGAACTTCGCCACCGGGATGAGCAGGATCTGCGGTGGCAGCAGGTTGCCGGCGAGCATCAGCAGCAGGATGGTGCGTCGGCCGGGGATCCGGAAGCGGCTCAGCGCGAACGCGGCCATCGCGGCGAGCCCCAGGCTCAACGCCACCGACGGGACGGCGACCAGCATGCTGTTGATCAGGGCGCGCAGCTCGCCGCCGTCGGTCCACGCCTGTCGGTAGGTGTCCACCGTGAACGATCGGGGCAGGCTTCCCACGCCGTGCGCGGCGATGTCGTCGAACGACCGGGTGGACATCACCACGACCCAGAGCACCGGGCCCAGCCAGAGCAGCGAGAGCAGGATCATGCCGGTGTGGAAGGCCCCGGTACGGAGCTTGTTCATCACGCTTCCTCCCGGAACGCGCGGACCAGGTAGCCGAGGATGACGGCCAGAGCGAGCACGAAGATCACCACGGCGATCGCGGAGGCGTAACCCAGCCGCAGGCTCTGGAACGCTGTCGAGTACATGTAGGTGCTGAGCAGCTCCGACGAGTGGTACGGCCCACCCTTGGTCAGCGACCAGACGATGTCGAACGAGCGCAGCGAGTCGATCACGATGACCGACAGCACGACGGCGTTGACTCCCTTGAGCTGGGGGATCGTGACGTGCCGCAGCCGCTGCCAGGCGTTGGCACCGTCCATCCGGGCGGCCTCGTGCAGCGCCGGGTCGATCGCCTTCAGCCCGGCCAGGAACAGCACCATCACGTAGCCGATCTGCCGCCACAGGGCGGGCAGGATCACCGCGTAGAGGGCGGTCTGCGGGTCGGCGAGCCAGGGTCGGATCAGGTGCTCCAGGCCGACGGCCCGCAGCAACGTGTCGGCGATACCGTCGGGCTGGTAGAAGACCCGCCAGACCAGCGCGGTCACCACCAGTGAGAACACCACAGGGGTGAACAGCGCGGCCCGGTAGAAGCCGACCCAGCGCCGCTCCTTCTGCAGGACCAGCGCCATGCCGAAGCCACCCAGCACGGAGAGACCACCGAAGAGCACCAGCCAGATCACCGTGTTGACCAGCGCGCCTCGGAAGGTGGCGTCACCGGCCAGCTCGACGTAGTTGTCCGTGCCCACGAAGGTCGGCGACGACATGCCGTCCCAGCGGGTGAGGGAGAACCAGAAGCCCTGCAGCGCCGGCCAGAAGACCCAGATGCTCTCGACCGCGAACGGCACGAGGACGAACGCCACCAGCAGCGGCGACAGTTGAGCCGACCGTCGCCGCCGCCGGGTGGGGGTGACCGAGGTCGTGGAGATCGTTGCTGTCACGTCAGCCCTTGAAGACCTTCTCGGCGCCGGCCTGCCACTCCCGCAGGATCGCGTCGATCTGGTCCGGCTTGTCGATGAACTTGGTCAGCGCGGTGTCCGCGGTCGGCTGGAGTGCGTCACTGGAGTCGCGGTTGAAGAACTGGGTCAGCTCCTTGGCCTCGTCGAGCATCGCCTTGCCCTTGACCACCAGCGGCGAGTCGGACGCCTTGGCCCTGGGGTTGGCCGGCAGGACGATGCCGGAGCTGGCCTTGACGTACGCCTCCTGGGCCTCGACCCCGGAGAGGTAGCTGAGCAGGGCCCTGGTGCCGGTCGGGTTGGCGGTCTTCGCGCTGGCGAAGAAGCCGTCCGTCGGGGCCTCCTCGGCCAGCGGCACCGCCGGGTCGATGATCGGGAACCGGAAGAAGTCCAGGTCACCGAGGGCGTCCTTCGGTGCCGCGTCGGCGAAGAACGTGCCGATCAGGAACATGCCGGTCTTGCCGGCCAGCAGAGCGGTGGTCGCCTCCTGGAACGGGTACGCCTTGCCCTTGGGGTCGAAGTAGGGCAGGGCCTCGCGCCAGCGGGTGAAGACCGCCTTGACCTTGGGGTCGTCGAAGCGCTGCTTGCCGGCGAGCAACTCGCGGTGGAACGGCGCGCCGTTGATCCGGATGTTGAGGTAGTCGAACCAGGCCGAGGCCACCCACGGGGTGTCGCCGAGGCCGATGCCGATCGGCGGGATGCCCTTGCTCTTCAGCGTCTCGCACAGCGCCAGGAAGTCGGTCCAGGTCTTCGGCTCCTGCACGCCCCACTTGGCGAAGTTGGACTTGCGGTAGAAGAAGCCCCACCAGTAGTTGTTCATCGGCACGAAGATCTGCTTGCCGCTGGCATCGGTGGAGAGGGTGCGCAGCGACTGGGGGTAGTCGCCCAGCGACTTCCAGACGTCGGAGACGTCCAGCAGCAGGTTCTTGCTGGCGTAGTCGTTGGCGACCGAGCCCGCGTACCAGGTGTAGAGGTCCGGCGGGTTCGCCGAGGTCAGGTACGTCGGCAGCTGGGTCCGGAAGGTCTCCGAGGCGATCGTGTTGAGGCTCGCCGTGCCCTTGCCCTGCGCGTTGAAATTCTCGATCAGCTTCTCCATCGCGGCCTTGGCCTGCGGCGAGGAGAGGTTGGACTGGATGGTGACCGCGCCCGAGCCGTTGCTCGTCGTCGGCCCGCTGGCGGAGCTGGCGCACGCGCTGAGGAACGAGCTGGCGCCGAGCGCGCCCATGCCGGCGAGCCCAAGGTGACCAAGGAATCGCCGGCGACCGGGGTCGAAGTCGCTCACGGAGGTATCCCTTCCTCTACGACACGCAGCGTCACTGCGCAGTGTGTCGTCCATGTGAATGCTGTGACGAGAAGGTTGCATCGGCCGTCGCCGGCTGTCAAGATATCTTCGTAATTAATGATTAGATGAGATCAAGGTGAGGGTCAGGTGGATCAGCCTATGCGTCGGCTCGAAGGCAAGAACGCGCTGGTCACTGGCGCTATGGGCGGGATCGGTGCGGCCATCGCCCGGCGGCTCGCCGCCGAAGGTGCGGCCCTCGCGCTGCTCGACGTCCAGGATCCGACCCCGCTGGCCGACGAGCTGACCGCCGCCGGCCACCGAGCACTGTCCGTAATGGGCAGTGTCAGCGAGGAGAGCGACTGGACGGCTGCGGTGTCGGCGGCACGAGCGAGCCTCGGCCCGATCGACATCCTCGTCAGCACCGCGTACACCGTGCAGGTCGCTCCGGCGCACGAGACCAGCCGGCAGTCCTGGGACGACCAGCTCGGCGTCAGCCTCACCGGCTCGTTCCTCGGCGTCCGCGCCTGCCTGGACGACCTGCGGGCCCGCTCGGGCGCGGTGGTGCTGATCTCCTCGGTGCACGCGCTGGTCGGGCTGCCCGGCCGACCCGCGTACGCCGCGGCCAAGGGCGGCCTGGTCGCGCTCAGCCGCCAACTCGCCGTGGAGTACGGCCCACAGGTGCGGGTCAACACCGTGCTGCCCGGGCCCATCCTCACCGGCGCCTGGGCCGACGTGTCCGAAGAGGACCGGCAGCGTAGCGTCGCCGAAACCGTGGCGAAGCGCTTCGGCACGCCCGACGAGGTGGCCTCGACAGTCGCGTTCCTCGCCTCACCGGACGCCGCCTACATCACCGGCGCGAGCCTCGTGGTGGACGGTGGCTGGACAGCGGTGAAAGCCTCGGCCTGAGAGATCGATACCGACCAGCGAAAAGGCCAGGAGCATTGGCACAGTACGCACGCCGCGGCGTCCACGGGCAGACCGTCGAAGCTATCGCCCGTCGCATCCTCACCGGCGAGATCGCCGTCGGCGCGACCCTGAACATCGTCGCGTTGCAGGAGGAGTTCGGCGTCAGCCTGACCGCGCTACGCGAGGCGCTGAAGGTCCTCTCCGCGAAGGGCATCGTCGACGCCCGGCAGAAGCGCGGCACCTTCGTGCGGCCCCGCGCGGACTGGAACCTGCTCGACGGTGACGTGATCCGCTGGCAGTTCGCCGAGGGCCCCGACGAGCGCCTGCTCGAAAAGCTGCACGAGGTACGCGCCATTATCGAGCCCGCCGCCGCGCGACTGGCCGCCACCCGTGCGACCGAGGACGACCTGGCCGCCCTCGACCAGGCACTCGCCGAGATGACCGACGCCATCGGTGATCCCGCCGCCGCCATCGCCGCCGACCTCGCGTTCCACCGTGCGCTGCTCGCCGCCACCCACAACGAGCTGTTGGAGCGGATGGAGGTGGTGATGGAGACCGGGCTCGCCGAACGGGACCGGCTGGTGCACGGCGGTGACGCGCACGACGACCCGGTGCCCAGTCACCGTGCGGTCGTCGACGGGCTGCGCGAACGGGACGAGACGGCGGCCGAGACCGCCATGCGTGAGTTGCTGGACAAGGCCGTCCGCGACGTCGAGAAGGCACGGGGACGAAGGGGCAGTCAGTGAAGATCGAGCGGATCGAGACCTTCCTGGTCGCGCCACGGTGGCTGTTCTGCCGGGTGGAGACCGACGACGGGTTGGTCGGGTGGGGCGAACCGGTGGTGGAGGGGCGCGCCGAAGTGGTGCGCAGCGCCGTCGAGGTGCTCGCCGAACACCTGATCGGCGCCGATCCACTGCGCATCGAACAGCACTGGCAGGTGCTCACCAAGGGCGGCTTCTACCGGGGCGGCCCGATCCTCTCCAGCGCCGTCGCCGGCCTCGACCAGGCACTCTGGGACATCGCCGGGCAGGCGTACGGCGCGCCGGTGCACGCGCTGCTCGGCGGGCCCGTACGTGACCGGGTGCGGATCTACTCGTGGATCGGCGGGGACGAGCCGGACGAGGTGGCCGACGCCGCCGCCGCGCAGGTCGCCGCCGGTCTCACCGGCGTCAAGATGAACGCCTGCGGGCGACTCTCCCCCATCCCCACCTCTGCCGAGGTGGACGCGATCGTCGGCCGGGTCGCCGCAGCCCGCGAGGTGCTCGGCCCCGACCGGGACATCGCGCTGGACTTCCACGGCCGGGCCGGGATGGCCGCCGTACGCCGGATCCTGCCCGAGCTGGTCTCCCTGCGCCCGTTCTTCGTGGAGGAGCCGGTCCTGCCCGACCAGGCCCACCACCTACGCGACATCGTCGCCAGCACACCGATCCCGGTGGCCACCGGCGAACGGCTCTACGGCCGGTCCGAGTTCCTCGGCCCGTTGCAAGCCGGAGTCGCCGTGGTCCAGCCGGACCTGTCGCACGCGGGTGGGATCTCCGAGGTCCGCCGGATCGCCGCGCTGGCCGAGACGTACGGCGCCTTGCTCGCCCCGCACTGCCCACTCGGCCCGATCTCCCTGGCGGCGAGCCTCCAGGTGGCCTTCGCGACGCCGAACTTCCTGATCCAGGAGCAGAGCATCGGCATCCACTACAACGCCGGCTCGGAGTTGCTGGACTACCTGATCGACCCGGAGCCGTTCCGGTTCGTGGACGGGCACATCGCCCGCTTCGACCGGCCCGGCCTGGGCATCACTGTGGACGAGGCGGCGGTCCGCAAGGCCGCCCAGACCCCGCACACCTGGCGTAACCCGGTCTGGCAGCACGCCGACGGGTCGTTCGCGGAATGGTGACCGGCGCGACGCCGGTGCCGCTGCGGGTGGCGTACGACGCGGCGCACGGCGGCCGGTGGACCAGCCTGCACGGCGGCGGTCGGGAATGGCTGTGGCGCGGCCCGGAGCCCGGCCGCCACGAGGTACGCCCCGACGACGCGTTCGTCGACGCCGGCGGCCTGGAGGAGTGCCTGCCCACAGTGCGCGGTCGACCCGACCACGGCGAGGTGTGGTCGCGGCCGTGGCACAGCGCCGGCCCCGACACGCTGGTGATCCAGCGGCCGACGTTCACACTGAGCCGCCGGATCGCCGACGAAGGGGGCGTGGTGGTGGCCGACTACCGACTGTCCGCCGACCCCGGTCACCGGTTCGTCTGGGCCGCGCACGCCCTGCTCGACCTGTCCCCCGCAGCCCGCCTCGACGCACCTGCCGGCACGCCGACCCGACTGCATCCGGAGGCCGCCGCGTTCCTGCCGTCGGGCACCTGGCCCACCGAGGCCCCGTGGGTCACCGGGGTGTGGCCGGCCCCCGCCGGGCTGACGCTGGACACCTTCGGCCCGGATGACGGGACGGCGCTCGGCGCGGTGCTGCTCGACTGCCCCCGGGTCCAGGTGATCGACGGCCCCGACCGGCTGACCCTGGAGCTGGAGTGCGTTGACCAGCCCCGCAGCACCGCGCTCTGGCGCAACCTGGGCGGCTGGCCGGCCAACGGCCCCTACCGCAGCGTCGGGGTCGAACCGATGCTCGGCGCCGCCTTCGACCTGGCCGACGCCGGCCCGTCCGACGCGGCGGTGGTTCCCGCCGCCGGTGAGGTCGCCTGGCGACTCACCATCTCCGCCCACCGCACCCCCTGAGGACATCCGCGATGAACCTGCTCGACGAGTTGCGTACCCACCGGCTGCTGGCCATCGTGCGCGGCCCCGACCCGGCGGCGGCGCTGACCGCCGTGCTCACCCTGGCCGAGAGCGGCGTCGCACTGGTCGAGGTCTCGCTCACCAGCGCCGACGCGCTGGACGTCATCCGACGTGCCCGGGCCGCCCTCGGGCCTGACTACGCCCTGGGCGCGGGCACCGTGCTCAGCGCCGAGGACGCCCGCGCGGCGGCCGACGCGGGCGCCGCCTTCCTGGTCACCCCGGCGATCTCCGCCAGCCTCGCCGAAGGTGGCCGGCTCGGGTTGCCGGTGCTCGCCGGCGCGCTCACCCCCACCGAGGTGGTGCAGGCCAGCAGCGGCGGGGCCGCCGCGGTCAAGCTCTTCCCGGCCTCCCTGGGTGGGCCCGACTACCTCGGCGCGCTGCGTGACCCGTTCCCCGGCACCGCGTTCGTACCGGTCGGTGGGGTCGACGCGGACGGCGCGCGACAGTACCTGGACCGGGGCGCGGTCGCGGTCGGCGTCGGCTCCCCGCTGCTCGGTGACGCCGTTCGCGGCGGCGACCCGACGGCGCTGCGCGAGCGCGCCGAGACCTTCCTCGCGGCGGTCCGGCGATGACCGACCTGCTCACGCTCGGCGAGACGATGGCGGCCTTCCGCACCACCGGGCCGCTGCGACTGGGCGGCACCGCCGGGATCTCCATCGCCGGTTCCGAGTCGACGGTGGCGATCGGGTTGGCTCGGCTCGGCCACCAGGCCGCCTGGATCGGGGTCACCGGCGCCGACGAGCCCGGCGAACTGGTCCGCCGCACGCTGCGCGCCGAGGGTGTCGACCTGCGCTGGTCCCGGGTCGACCCGACCGCTCCGACCGGCCTGATCCTCTTCGAGAACCGGGTCGCCGACATCAACCGGGTCACCTACCACCGCGCCGGCTCCGCCGGCTCCCGGCTGGGCCCGGCCGACGTGACACCGGCCTTCGACGCGCCCGGGCCTCCACCCCGGCTGCTGCACGTCACCGGCATCACCTGCGCGCTCGGCGTCGAGCCGTACCAGGCCGTGGTGGAGGCCGTCCGGCGCGCCCGCGTCGCCGGCAGCACGATCTGCCTGGACGTCAACCACCGCAACCGGCTCTGGTCGGTCGCCGAGGCAGCCGACGCGCTGCGCCCGCTGCTGCCCTCGATCGACCTGGTGGTCGCCTCCGACGACGAGCTGGCGGTGCTGACCGACGCGACCGACCCGGTCCCGGCGCTACTCTCGGCCGGCGTCACCGAGGTCGTGGTCAAGCACGGTGCCGGCGGAGCGACCAGCCACAGCGCGACCGGCGTCGTGCACCGTCCAGCCCGGACGGTGCCGGTGGTGGACACCGTCGGCGCGGGCGACGCCTTCGTCGCCGGGCTGCTCTCCGGCTGGCTCGACGGCGCCGACGTCCCGGGCCGGCTGGACCGGGCGGTCACCACCGGGGCGTTCGCGGTGGCCACCCGGGGCGACTGGGAGGGCCTGCCCGACCGTGCCGAGCTGGCGCTGCTCGACCATGGCCCCGGCGGTACCGTCCGCTGACGATCCTTTGGAGGAGCACCATGGAGCTGACCGAGCCGACCATCTGGAGCACCGACCGGTTGGAGCTCGGCGAGGGGCTGCGCTGGGTCGACGACCGGCTGGTCCTGGTCGACCTGCTGGCCGGGCGACTGCTGGAGACCGACGGCGACGCCCCGACCCCGCTGCGGGAGCTGCGCCGCCTGGATGTCCCGCTCGGCGCGGTCGCCCCGGTGACCGGCCGACCCGGCGACTGGCTGGCCGCCGCCGGGACCGGCATCACAGTGCTCACCGCCGCCGGCGACCCCCGACCGGTCGCCGACCTGGTCGGTGACGCACCCGAGCCGACCCGGATGAACGACGCGGTCGCCGACCCGCACGGCCGCTTCTGGGCCGGCAGCATGACGTACGCCGCGGTGCCCGGCGGAGGCACGTTGTTCCGCCTCACCCCGGGCAGCGAGCCGGTGCCCGCGGTGACCGGGTTGACCATCCCGAACGGGCCGGCCTTCGACGCCGCCGGCACCACCATGTACCTGGCCGACACGCCGCTTGGCGCCATCGACCGGTTCACCGTCGACCCCGAGACCGGGGCCCTGCACGGGCGGGAGCCGTTCCTGCGGATCTCCTCCGCCGACGGCGGGCCCGACGGCATGACCGTGGACGCGGCCGGCCATCTCTGGATCGCGCTGTGGGGTGGTTCCGCGGTACGCCGCTACCGTCCCGACGGCACCCTCGACCGGGAGATCCGGCTACCGGCGAAGCAGCCGGCCGGCATCTGCCTGGGCGGCCCCGACCTGCGCCGACTCTTCGTCGGCACCGCCCGCGTGGGGCTGGACACCGCCGGCCCGGCGGACGGCGCGCTGCTCGCGGTGGACGTCGAGGTCCCCGGCCTGCCCGCCGCGGGCGCCACCGCGCCCCCGAGCTGACCGCAGGCACAGCTGGCCGCAGGCATATCGGACGCCGGGGCGGGAATAGTCCCGCCGAAGCGGGACAACGGGCCGACTGGCAGGGGGCGGGACGATGAGCACCATGGGGCGGGAGTCGTGAACGGGCCGGTCGGCGACGAGCCGGTCGGCGAGTTGGAGCTGGTGCACGCCTTCACCGGCCCCATGCCGACCGGCGTGAGCGTCTCGCACCAGGGCCGGATCTTCGTCAACTTCCCCAAGTGGGGCGACGAGGTGCCGGCCACGGTCGTCGAGCTGCGCGACGGCCAGGAGGTGCCCTACCCCGACCAGCAGTGGAACGACCCGTCCGGCGACGACGACGCGGGCGCGTTCGTGTCGGTGCAGAGCATCGTGGTCGACCCGGCCGACCGGCTCTGGGTGCTGGACACCGGCAGCCCGATGTTCCAGCCCACGAAACCGGGCGGCCCGAAGCTGGTCCGCGTCGACCTGGACACCGACACGGTGGCCCAGGTGATCACCTTCCCGACGGACGTGGCGCTGCCGACGACGTACCTCAACGACGTCCGCTTCGACCTGCGGCGGGGCGAGGCGGGGATCGCGTACATCACCGACTCGGCGGACTCCGGCCCGAACGGGATCATCGTGGTGGACCTGGCCAGCGGTGCGTCCTGGCGACGGCTGCACGACCACCCGTCCACCAAGGCGGAGCCGCTGACGTCGTTCCGCCCGGTGGTCGAGGGCCGACCGTTCCTCGAACGCCCGGCGGACGGCCCACCGAAGCCGGTGAGCATGGGCTCCGACGGCATCGCCATCTCCGCCGACGGCACCCGGCTCTACTACTGCCCGTTGGCATCCCGGCGCCTGCACAGCGTGTCCACCGAGGCGCTGGCCGACCCGGGCGTCACCCAGGAGGCGGTCGCGGAGACAGTCGTCGACGAGGGCGACCGGGGCACCGCCTCGGACGGGTTGGAGAGCGACGATGCGGGGCGGCTCTACCTGACCTCGTACGAGCACAACGCGGTGCTGCGTCGACTGCCCGACGGCGAGTACGAGACCCTGGTCCACGATCCGCGGCTGCTCTGGCCGGACACCATGTCGGTGGCAACCGACGGGTACCTCTACGTCACCGCCAACCAACTGCACCGCCAGCCGCAGTACCAGCGGGGCCAGGACCTCCGGCGCAAGCCGTACGCGCTGTTCCGCACCCGCATCGACGCCGGCCCGGTGCTGCTGCGCCGCTGACCCGGGCCGGCGAGCTCGTCAGCTCGCGGGCAGGGTGCGGTCCAGGAGGTCGAACAGGGCGGCCCAGTGACGCTCGGTGGCCTTCTCGTCGTACATCGGGGTGTCGGCCATGGTGAAGCCGTGGTGGGCGCCCTCGTACACCTCGGAGCGGTAGCGCACGCCGGCGGCGTCGAGCGCCTGCTCCAGCGTGGCGATCTGCTCGGGCGTCATCGACTGGTCGGCGTCGGCGTGCCCGAAGTACACCTCGCCGGTGATCGAGCCGACGCCCCGGTGCGGGCTGTCCGGCGCGTCGGTGACGAGGTGCCCGCCGTGGAAGCTGGCGACGGCCGCGATGCGGTCGGGGTGCGCCTCGATGGCCCGCAGCGCGTTGGTGCCGCCCAGGCAGTAGCCGGTGATCGCGACCGGGCCCGGCCGGACGTCGTCGCGGGCGGCCAGGAAGTCCAGGTACGCGGCGGTGTCCCGGCTGATCGCCTCGGGGGTCAGCGCCTGGGCCAGCGGCGCGATCTTCGCGAAGAGCGCACCGCGCTGGTCGGCCTCACCGAGCCGGGAAAGGTCGAACATCGGTGCCCGGCCGCCCCGGTAGAACAGGTGGGGCGTCAGCACCAGGTAGCCGCGCTCGGCGATCCGCTCCGCCATCTCCACCAGGCGCGGACGCGGCCCGAAGGCATCCATGAAGAGCAGGACCGCCGGGAACGGGCCGTCCCCGTCGGGCCGGATGAGGGACGCGTCCGCCACTCCGTCACTGGTCGGGATGTCCACCGTCGTCTGCACAGGAGCCTCCTCGTACGCCGATCTTGGTCCGTCCGGAACGCTACTCCCCGTGTCTGTGAGGCGGCCTGGCAGCCGCGTGAACGCGGCGTCAAGAATTGGCGGTGACCCGTCGAAAGCGCGTATCGACGGGCGCTCCACCGCCGTCGGGTGGTGACGATGGGTCCATGACGACCAGTGCGGAAGAGCCGGTACGGCGGCACGAGGCGCTGGTCAGCGTCCGGCTCGGCCCGTCCGCGCCCGGCAGTCACCTGGTGGAGTACCTGCGGCACGAGCCCTGCGCCGTCGACGCGTGGTGGATCGCCGCCGACGTCGACGCCGTGGTGCGGCTCTCCGCCGACAGCATGACGGTGCTGCACCGCGCCGTGGCCGACCTGCGCCGCCGTGCCGGGGTGGAGGTCGCCGTGGCCAACTACATCCTCCGCGCGCTCGACCTGACCACGCCCGCGGACGCGCGTACCGGGAAGGACGCCCCGGCGTGGGCGGTGTCCGCCGCGTGAGCCGCCCCGCCGACGACCGCTTCCCTTCGGAAAGGACCAACCCGACCATGGACGAGGCCCCGATAATTTACGCCGTTCCGGTGCGCGATCTGCCGGGGCGGCTGGGGGTGCGGACGGTGCGGACCGGCTGTTCGCCACAGGGGCAACGGGTGGGCATCGCCTTCACCCGCCCCGAGCTGCTGGTCACCGCAATGGGTGCCGACCAGCAGTGGGAGGAGTTGTGCGAGTCGGCGCTGCGCGGCATGCTGCGCCCTCTCGGTATCGACGTGATCCAGGTCGACCCGCTGCTGGTGGCGCCGCCGCTGGATCCGAAGACCGCCGCCCGTCCGATCGGTGTCCGGATGGTCACCCCGCCTGAGTACGCGATGTCCACGGGCGGGTTTCACCGGGGTCAGGGGCGGTAGCGGTAGCCCATTCCCGGCTCGGTGATGAGGTGGCGGGGGCGGGCCGGGTCGTCCTCCAGCTTGCGCCGCAGCTGGGCCAGGTACTGACGCAGGTAGTTGGTTTCGTTCTGGTATTCCGGGCCCCACACGTCCTGGAGGAGCTGACGCTGACTGACCAGTTTGCCGGGGTGACGCAGCAGCTTCTCCAGCACGCTCCACTGGATCGGGGTCAATTTGACCTCGGTGCCGTCGTCGCGCCGCACACTGTGGTCGGCCAGGTCGACGGTGTGCTGGCCGATCCGCAACGCCGGCACCGCCTCGCTGGGCCCGCCGAGACGACGGGTGACGGCACGGATGCGGGCCAGCAGCTCCTCCACCCCGAACGGCTTCGTGACGTAGTCGTCGGCGCCGGCGTCGAGCGCCGCGACCTTGTCCTCGCTGCCGGCCCGGCCGGAGAGCACGATGATCGGCACGGCGGTCCATCCGCGCAGGCCGCGGATCACCTCCACCCCGTCGATGTCGGGCAGACCGAGATCCAGCACCACCAGGTCGGGCGGGTGGCTGGCGGCGGCCTTCAACGCGGCGGCGCCGGTCGCGGCGACGTCCACGTCGTACCGGCGGGCCCGCAGGTTGATCCGCAGGGCGCGCAGGATCTGCGGTTCGTCGTCGACGACCAGGATGCGCGTCATTCCTGCGACCCCTCCGAGCTGGTCGGCGCGGCGGGCAACCGCAGCACCATGGTGAGCCCACCGCCGGGCGTGGTCTCCGGGGTGATGCTGCCACCCATCGCCTCGGCCAACCCCCGGGACAGGGCAAGCCCGAGACCGACACCGGTCTGGTTGTCCCGGTCGCCGAGGCGTTGGAACGGCAGGAAGACGTGCTCCCACTGGTCCTCCGGGATGCCCGGCCCCCGGTCGATCACCCGCAGCTCCACCTGGCCGGCGTGCGCGCTGGCGGTGATCGTGGGCGGCTGGTCCGGTGGGCTGTAGCGCAGCGCGTTGGCGACGATGTTGACCAGCACCCGTTCCAGCAGGCCCGGGTCGGCGGTGGCGGCCGGCAGGTCGGCCGGGATGTCCGTGCCGACCGTCGCGGCCGCCGGGCCAAGTTCGTCCAACGCCAGGGGTACGGCGTCCTCCAGGCCGATCGCCGTGGCCGTGATGCCGAGGACGCCGGCCTGGAGCCGGCTCATGTCCAGCAGGTTGCCGACCAGCCGGGCGAGCCGGTCCAGCGACTCCTCGGCGGTCTCCAGCAACTCCTCACGGTCGGACTCGTCGAACTCGATGTCGTGGCTGCGCAGGCTTGTCACCGCCGCCTTCGCCGACGCCAGCGGCGTACGCAGGTCGTGGCTGACCGCGGCGAGCAGCGCGGTGCGCATCCGGTCCGCGGCGGCCAGCGGCCGGGCGGTGGCGGCCTCCTCGGCGAGCCGTTCCTGGCGCAGCGCGACGGCCGCCTGGGCGGCGAACGCCTCGACGATGCGCCGGTCGGCAGCCTCCAACCGTCGGCCACAGAGCACGACGGTGATCCGGTCGTCGACCGGCACCGTCGTCTCACCGCCTTCGGGTGTGCAGGGCGGGCTCTCGCCGACGCTGGCCACGACACACCAGGCGTGCTCCTCGCGGGCCCGTTCGGGGCGCCCGCTGGCGTCCTCGGCCAGCTCCAGGACGCTCACGGCGCGCAGCCCGAAGGTTTCCCGGAGCTGTTCCAGCAGTGCGGGAAGTGGGCGTTCGCCGCGCAGCACGCCACCGGCGAGGGCGGCGAGGGTCTGCGCGTCGGCGGCGGCGCGGGCGGCCTCCCGGGTGCGCCGGGCGGCCACGTCGACGACCCAGCTCACCGCCAGCGCCACGGCGACGAAGACGGCCAGGGCGAGCAGGTTGTCGGCCTCGGCGATGGTCAACGTGCGGTAGGGCGGTGTGAAGAACCAGTTGAGCAGCAGCGAGCCGCCGAGCGCGGCGACCAGGGCCGGCCACACCCCACCGACCAGCGCGACACCGACGACCCCGGCGAGGAACAGCAGGATGTCGTTGGTCAGCGTCAGGTCGGGCAGTGTCCTCAGCAGCAGGGTGAGCAGCGGCATCCCCAGCGCGGCCAGACCGAAGCCGAGCAGCCGTCGACGCCGGGACAGCGCCGCCGGCACGGCCATGGCTCGACGGCCCTTGCCGGCCTGCTTGTGGGTGACCAGGTGCACGTCGATCGACCCGGACAGCGCTGTGGTGGTCACCCCGACGCCCCGGGCGAAGATCTGCGCGAGGCGACCCCGCCGGCTGGCGCCGAGCACCAGCTGGGTGGCGTTCACGCCCTGGGCGAAGTCCAGCAGAGCGGCCGGCACGTCGGTGCCGAGCACCTGGTGGTACGTGCCGCCCAGACTCTCCACGAGCACCCGCTGACGGGCCAGTTGGGCCGGGTCGGCGCCGGCCAGGCCGTCGCTGCGGGCCACGTGCACGGCGAGCAGGTCGGCGCCCTTGCTGCGGGCCGCGACCCGGGCCGCCCGCCGGATCAGCGTCTCACCCTCCGGGCCACCGGTCAGTGCCACCACGACCCGTTCCCGGGCCTCCCAGGTGGCGGCGATGCCCTGCTGGCTGCGGTAGCGGTCGAGCTGCTCGTCGACCTTGTCGGCCAGCCAGATCAGCGCCAGTTCGCGCAGCGCGGTGAGGTTGCCGACCCGGAAGTAGTTGCCCAGCGCGGCGTCGATCTTGTCGGGTCGGTAGATGTTGCCGTGCGCCATCCGCCGACGCAGCGCCTCGGGGGTCATGTCGACCAGCTCGACCTGTTCGGCGGCGCGGACGATCTCGTCCGGCACGGTCTCCCGCTGGGTGGTGCCGGTGATCTGCGCGACGACGTCGTTGACCGACTCCAGGTGCTGCACGTTGACCGTGGACAGCACGTCGATCCCCGCGTCGAGCAGCTCCTGGATGTCCTGCCAGCGCTTGTCGTGCCGGGAACTGGGCACGTTGGTGTGCGCCAACTCGTCGACCACAGCGATCTCCGGCCGGCGGGCCAGCACCGCGTCGAGGTCCATCTCGGTGAACTCGACGCCCCGGTACTCCATCGTGCGGCGGGGCACCTGCTCCAGGTCGGCGAGCATCGCGGCGGTGTGCTGGCGACCGTGGGTCTCCACGAAGCCGATCACCACGTCGGTGCCGCGCGCTGCCCGCCGCTGGGCCTCCTCCAACATGGCGTACGTCTTACCGACGCCGGGGGCGGCCCCGAGATAGATGCGCAGTTCTCCGCGTGGCACGGGGACCATCCTCCCTGGTCAGATCGGCGGGCGGGGCCGTGCCCGGTTGGCACGGCCCCGCCCAGAGTGTGCTCAGCGTGCGGCGAACTGCTTGTCGAGGGCGATGTTGAGCTCCAACACGTTGACCCCGGGCTCGCCCATGAAGCCGAGCCCGCGCCCGCCGGTGTGCTCCTTGACCAGCTTGCGGACCGCCGCCGGGTCCGCGCCACGCTCGCGCGCGACCCGGTTCACCTGCAACTCGGCGTACGCCGGGCTGATCTGCGGGTCGAGACCGCTGCCGCTGGCGGTGACCGCGTCGGCGGGCACTGCCGGCTCGGCGGGCGCGTCGCCGCGGATCGGGGTGACCACCCCGCCTGCGGCCACGTAGTCCTCGCCGGGCTGGGCCGGCTCCACAGCGACACCCTCGTACTCGGTGACGAACGGGGTGGCCGGGGCCGCCTGGTTGACGCTGACCACCCGGGTGACCTGGCCGGTCAGACCGTCGGCGCGGAAGACCGCAAGCACGGCGCCCACCCCGTCGTCGGTGCAGTAGGGGCGCCGGCCGTCGACGCCGTTGAGTTCACCGACGGACTTGCTGCGCCCGCACACCTGGGTGAGCAGGCTCTCGCTGGACTCCTCCGGGTCGGTGGCGATGGTGTCGACCACGCTCTCCGGCCCCAGGTTGCTGGCCGAGGTGGACGTCGGGTCGTAGCCGTCGCCAGCGGCGGACGGGCGGGACTGGAAATAACGGGCGACGGGGTTGCCGTCCGCGTCGGTGAAGGACTGGCCGATCAGCGCGCTGCCGACGGTGTCCCCGCCCACGGTGATCAGCGAGCCGTCGGCCTTGTGGTTGAGGCCGGGCAGCTGACCGAGCGCCACCAGGGCCAGCGGGTAGACCAGGCCGAGCAGCACCGTGAAGACGAGTACGGCGCGCAGCGCGGCGAGGTGTTGGGCGATCCAGGTCGGTAGGCGCATCACGAAATCCCCGGGATGAACTGGATGAGCAGGTCGATGAGTTTGATCCCGATGAACGGCACGATGATGCCGCCCAGCCCGTAGACCAGCAGGTTGCGGCTGAGCAGCTTCGACGCGGCCGCCGGCCGGTACCGCACGCCCCGCAGGGCGAGTGGGATCAGCGCGATGATCACCAGGGCGTTGAAGATGACCGCGGACAGGATCGCCGACTCCGGGCTGGACAGCCGCATGATGTTCAGCGCGTCCAGGCTCGGGTAGAGGCCGGCGAACATGGCCGGGATGATCGCGAAGTACTTCGCGATGTCGTTGGCGATGCTGAACGTGGTCAGCGCGCCACGGGTGATCAGCAACTGCTTGCCGATCTCCACGATCTCGATCAGTTTGGTCGGGTCGGAGTCGAGGTCGACCATGTTGCCGGCCTCCTTGGCGGCCGACGTACCGGTGTTCATCGCCACCCCGACGTCCGCCTGGGCGAGCGCCGGCGCGTCGTTGGTGCCGTCACCGGTCATCGCGACCAGCCGGCCGCCCTCCTGCTCCCGCTTGATCAGCGCGAGCTTGTCCTCAGGCGTCGCCTCGGCCAGGAAGTCGTCCACCCCGGCCTCGTCGGCGATGGCCTTCGCGGTGCGCGGGTTGTCACCGGTGATCATCACGGTCCGGATGCCCATCCGGCGCATCTCGTCGAACCGCTCGCGCATGCCGGACTTGACGACGTCCTTGAGGTGGATGACGCCCAGGGCGCGGGCGGGTTCACCGTCGACGTGCTCGGCGACCACCAGCGGGGTGCCGCCGGTGCCGCTGATCGCGTCCACGATCTCGCCGACCTGTTCGGTCGGGTGACCGCCGTTCTCCCGTACCCACTTCATCACAGCGGCGGCTGCACCCTTGCGGACCCGGCGGGCCGTGCCCACCGCGCCGCCGTCCACGCTGGCGTCCGGGGTCAGGTCGACGCCGCTCATCCGGGTCTGCGCGGTGAACGGCACGAACGTGGCGTGCGGCATCACGCCGGGCTCCCGCTCGCGCAGCCCGAACTCGTTCTTCGCCAGTACGACTACGGAGCGCCCCTCCGGGGTCTCGTCGGCCAGGCTGGACAGCTGCGCGGCGTCGGCCACGGTCGCGGCCGTGACGCCCTCGACTGGTACGAACTCGGCGGCCTGCCGGTTGCCCAGCGTGATGGTGCCGGTCTTGTCCAGCAGCAGGGTGTTGACGTCACCGGCCGCCTCGACGGCCCGGCCACTCATGGCGAGGACGTTGCGCTGCACCAGCCGGTCCATGCCGGCGATGCCGATGGCGGAGAGCAGCGCGCCGATGGTGGTCGGGATCAGGCAGACCAGCAGCGAGACCAGCACCACCCCGGTGACACCGGAACCGGTGATCGCCCCGCTGTCCGGCGCGGCCGCCTGGTACGCCTTGGAGAAGATCGCCAGCGGCTGGAGGGTCACCACGGCCAGCAGGAAGATGACCGTGAGCGCGGCGAGCAGGATGTTCAGCGCGATCTCGTTCGGCGTCTTCTGCCGGTTGGCGCCCTCGACCAGGGCGATCATCCGGTCGATGAAGCTCTCCCCCGGCTTCTGGGTGATCTTCACGATGATCTGGTCGGAGAGCACCTTGGTGCCACCGGTGACCGCGCTGCGGTCACCACCGGACTCCCGGATGACCGGGGCTGACTCGCCGGTGATTGCCGACTCGTCGACGCTGGCGATGCCCTCGACGATGTCGCCGTCACCAGGGATGATGCCGCCCGCCTCGATGAGCACGATGTCGCCCTGACGCAGCGCGGGCGCGGGCACCGCCTCGTCGCGGTAGGTGTTGGCCCGTGCGCCGGGCTTCCAGTCGATCAACCTCGTGGCGATGGTGTCCTGCTTGGCCTGCCGCAGCGCGGCGGCCTGGGCCTTGCCCCGGCCCTCGGCGACCGCCTCGGCGAGGTTGGCGAAGACCACGGTCAGCCACAGCCAGATGGTGATCGCCCAGGCGAACACCGACGGGTCGATCACCGCCAGGACCGTGGTGAAGGCCGCGCCGACCTCGACGATCAGCATCACCGGGTTGCGCCACAGCGTGGTCGGGTTGAGCTTGCGTACGGCGTCCGGGAGGGACCGGACGAGCTGCTTGGGGTCGAGCAGGCCCCCGCCGATCCGGTTGCCCTGGGTGGCGGGCGTGCCGGGGAGTTGCTCTGTCGGGGCGGACGTGATGGACATGTCCTCGTTCCTCATGATGGTCAGAGCCCCTCTGCCAGCGGGCCGAGCGCCAGCGCGGGCAGGAAGGTCAGCGCGACGAGGACCACGGTGACGCCGACGACCATGCCGATGAACAGCGGTCGGTGGGTCGGCAGGGTGCCCTCGGACGCGGGGGTGGGTGCCTGGCGGGCCAGCGAGCCGGCCAACGCGAGCACGAAGATGATCGGCAGGAACCGGCCCAGCAGCATGCACAACCCGAGCGCCGTGTCCCACCAGGTGGTGTTGACAGTGATGCCGCCGAAGGCCGAGCCGTTGTTGTTGCTGGCCGAGGTGAACGCGTACAGCACCTCGGAGAGGCCGTGCGGGCCGACGTTGAGCGCCGTGGAGTTGTTGCCGGTGGCGAACGCGGCCGCCGTACCGGTCAACACCAGGATCGGCGTGATCAGGAAGTAGAGCGAGGCGAACTTGATTTCCCGCGAGCTGATCTTCTTGCCCAGGTACTCCGGGGTCCGGCCCACCATCAGGCCCGCCACGAAGACCGTGATCACCGCGAGGATGAGCAGGCCGTACAGCCCGGAGCCGGTGCCGCCCGGCGCGACCTCGCCGAGCATCATGTTGACCATCGTCATCATGCCGCCGAGCGAGGTGAACGAGTCGTGGAACGAGTTCACCGCACCGGTCGAGGTCAGCGTCGTGGCGGCGGCGAAGGTGGCCGAGTTCGAGACGTCGAACC
Organism: Micromonospora sp. M61; assembly: GCF_018070245.1. Taxonomy (NCBI): domain Bacteria; kingdom Bacillati; phylum Actinomycetota; class Actinomycetes; order Micromonosporales; family Micromonosporaceae; genus Micromonospora; species Micromonospora sp. M61. The sequence goes on from NZ_JAGPYA010000021.1 coordinate 39,174, forward strand.
GCACCTCCTTGCCCTCCAGGGCAGCGCCGACCGCCTGCGGCACCGTGCCGTGGCCGGTCAGCTCGAAGATGTTGGTGATGACGACGCTGGCGACCGCCAGAATGCCCATCACCGCGGCGATGGCGTAGCCCTGCCGGTTCTGCCCGACCATCCGACCGAAGACCCGGGGCAGGCTGAACGGGATCAGGAAGATCAGGAAGATCTCCAGCCAGTTCGTCCAGCTGGTGGGGTTCTCGAACGGGTGGGCGCTGTTGACGTTGTAGAAGCCACCGCCGTTGGTGCCCAGCTCCTTGATCACTTCCTGGCTGGCGACCGGGCCACCGGTGATGGTCTGGGTGCCGCCGGTCAGCGTGCTCACGTCGGTGCCGCCGGAGAGGTTCTGCACCACGCCGCCGATCATCAGCGCGATGGCGCCGAGCACGGCGATCGGCAGCAGGATCCGCAGCACGATCCGGGTCAGGTCGACCCAGAAGTTGCCGAGCTGCCCGGTCCGGCTACGGGCGAAGCCGCGTACCAGGGCGACCGCCACCGCGACACCGACCGCCGCGGAGGTGAAGTTCTGCACCGCCAGGCCGGCCATCTGCACCAGGTGACCCATGGTCGACTCACCCGAGTACGACTGCCAGTTCGTGTTGGTCACGAACGACACGGCCGTGTTCCACGCGCCGTGCGGCACCACCGGGTCGAAGCCCAGGGACAGCCACAGGTGGTTCTGCACCCGCTGGAACAGGTACAGGAACAGGATCGAGACCGCGGAGAACGCCAGCACGCTGCGGGCGTACACCCCCCAGGTCTGCTCGGCGGCGGGGTTGACCCCGACCAGCCGGAAGATGCCCCGCTCGACCCGCGACTGCTTCGTCCCGGCGACCGCCCGGAACATGTAGTCACCGAACGGCTTGTAGACGGCGACGAGGGCCGCCACCAGCGTCACGATGAAGATGACGCCCGCTGTTGTCATGGTCATCAGAAGCGCTCCGGAAACAGCAGGGCGAACACCAGGAACGCGCCCAGGACGATCGCGAGCACCAGACCGACGGCGTTGACCGCGTTCACAGCTTCTCCACCGCCCGGACCACCAGGGCGAGCACTGCGAACAGCACCACCGTCAGGACCACGAACACCACGTCAGACACGCTGACTCCTCATACCGGAAAGGTTCGTCGCGACCGCCTTCCGGTCGCGCCGGGCAATCAAAGCCCCACCACCCACCGGTCGGCAGGGGTCATAACGCGACCATGACGGAGCCGAACCTTTTCTTGACGTGGTTTTCACACCCGTGCACTGAACAGGTGAAATGCGGCACAGGCCCTGGACCGTCCGCGAGGTCAAGACCTGTTGTCCGCCCCCCTTTGCTCTGCACCCGCGGAGGCACCAGCAACAGAGCGTGAGTGTCGCCTCCGCGGCTGCAGAGCAAAGGACGGACGAGAGACCACGCGCGACCCGGATGGGTGGCGCGGGCAGTGGGCCGGGCCGGGTCAGGCCGGGCAGTGGGCCGGGTCAGGCCGGGCGGCGAGCCACCAGCACGTCGCGCATGATCGACTGGTCGACCCGGTGCCGCAGCGCGCGGTAGGGCTCGGCGTCGACCACGGTCAGCCCGGCGTCGGCCAACGCCGCCGCCGCGTCCTCGCGGCTGGCCACGTGGGTGTTCCAGGAGATTCCGAGCGCACCGCCGGGACGCAGCAACCGCGCCCAGACCGGCGCGGCGTCCGCGAGCAACGCCAGCGGATCACGGGTCAGGCCCTTTTCGGCCGTACGGCTGCCGTGCTGCACGCCGTACGGCGCGTCGGCGACGACCAGGTCGACGGTCTCCGGGCGGAAGAACTCCGCCGAGCGGGCGGTATCGGCGCTGACCACGTCCAGCAGTTGGGTCTGACCGGCCTTGTGCTCCTCACGGGTCGGAGCCAGCTCGATCCGCACCCGCCGGCCGACCACCTTGCGCTCCCGCCGCACCGGCCCCGACTCCAGCACCCGGTGCTTGACCCGCTTCTGCTTCAGCCAGGTGGTGATGAACGCCCGGTACGCCTCGACGTCCTTCTGGTCGCGCTCGATCCCGGCGGCGTCGAAGCCATACATCAGCGCCTGGTTGAGTGTGGTGCCCCGGCCGCAGAGCGGGTCGAGCACCCGGAACCGCCGGCTGGTCATCTCGGTGGCCCAGTCCGAGGCGAGCAGGGTGACGTTGAGCAGCAGCTTGGTGAACTGCTCGTTGGTCTTGCCCGGGTACTTCTGGATGGTGAGCAGGTCGTCGTCGTAGCGGTCCAGCCGGCTCCACTCGATCGGGCGCAGCAGCTCACCGACGATCTCGAACAGCGCGTACCCGGCGGAGAGATTGCCCAGGACGGTCAGGTCCCGCTCGGTCAACCCGTCACCGGTGAAGGTGACGTAGGAGGCCCCACCGACCACCTCGGTGTCCAACTCGCCGATCTGGCCGTCGAGGGCCGAGAGACCGAAGATCTCCAGCTCGGCCCGGGTGAGGTCGATGGCGGAGCGGGCGTACACCCGGTTGGTGGCGGGCAGGATCAGCAGGCCGTAACGCGTCATGATCGGGCGAGTATTCCACAACAGGCCCCGGTCACCGGGAACCGGAGCGGCCCCCGGAGCGACTACCGGTACATGGGGTGTGAGCAGTGGCGGGAGGTCCTGTCCGCGCAGTTGGACGGGGAGGAGACCGCCGCCGAACTGACGGCGGTGCAGGGGCACCTCGACGGGTGTGCCGATTGTCGGGCCTGGTTCACGGCGGCGGCTGCGGTGACCCGTCGGGTTCGTACCCGTCTGGTCACCGACGTGCCCGACCGGACCGAGGCGATTCTGGCCGCCGTCGCGGCGGCACCGGCCCGCCGGCCGTGGTGGCGGCGAGGCGGGTTGGTCGCGGGCGGTCGGCCGGTCGGCGGGCTGCGCGCGGCGTTCGGGCGCGGCAAGCTGGTCGCAGGGTTGCGCGCGGCGCTCGGGCTGCTCGGCGCGGTGCAGTTGGTGCTCGGGCTGGCCCAGGTGGGCCGGGGCGCCGCCGCCGATCACCTGCACCCCACCGGTCAGCACCTGTGGCACGAGTCAGCCGCCTGGAACGTCGCGGTGGGCGCCGGCTTCCTCTTCGTGGCGGTGCGTCGCAGCCCGCCGGCCGGGCTGCTGCCGATGCTCAGCGCGTTCGTCGGCACCTTGCTGCTGCTCTCGGTCAACGACCTGGCCACCGGCTCGGTGGGCGGTGAGCGGTTGGTAAGCCACGGCTTCCTGGTGGTCGGCTACCTGATCACCGTGCTGCTGTCCCGGCCCGGTCTGCGCCCCGGTGGGCCCGCGCCGCAGCGGCAACCGATGCCGTCGCGCTGGCGGTTCGGCGCCGACGAGGTGGACCGGCCGCTGCGGGTGGTCCGCGCCGAGTCGTACCCGGCGCAGGCCGCCGACCGTTACGCCGCCCCGGCAGCGCGTACCGGCCGACCCGCGCGCAGCGGCCAGGCCGACGAACGCCGCGCCGCCTGACCGGCCAGGTCAATCCGCTTGCCGCTGGCGTGCGCGGTGGGCGCGCAGGTTGGTCGGGTGCCCGCAGACACGCACGGAGTGCCACACCCCGCTGTTGTTGCGCGAGCGATCGTAGAACGCCACCCGGCAGCGGGGGTTGCGGCAGGTCTTGATCCGCCGCCCGACGTCGGCGAGTTGCGCCTCGAACAGCGCGGCGAGAACGAGCGAGATCAGCAGATCGGCTCCGACCCCGGCGGGGTCGAGGTGGACGGATCCGTTCCGATCGAGCCGAAGGGTGGCGCCGCTGGTCCGGGACCCGGTCGGTGCACGTTCCGGCGTTCCGGTGCCGGGTTGCCCAGGTTCCGCCGGGACGTGGAGTCTGGCGTCGATCTCGTCCCGCAGTTCCTCGCGGAAGATCCGCAGCGCCCGGAGTCCCGCAGCGTCAAGCGTCACGTCGGGTGCCGGCCGCCCGGTGGCCGTCGACCACTGGACGACGGCCTGCTGTGCCCACTCGGTAGCACTGGCCAGGTCGTCAAGGAGATCGGCCTGCCGTGGCACGCCGGCCGAGATCGTGTTGAGCAGATCCTGGACGAGCCCGAGGCCGCCTGGGGCCTGGTCCAGGTCGTATCTGGCGGTGGCGATCCACGGCGCGACCACCACACCTGCCGCGCTGTCGGGAACCGAGGGCACCATCAGCTCACTCACCGAGCAGGGCGAGCGCCCCGTACCACGCCGGTCCCGGATTCACCCAGTCTGGGTAGAGCCGCACCATCTCGTCGAAGAACTCTCGGGCGGTCGGCTTCTCGGCCAGCAGCCGCTCCACGTTCAGCAGGTAGTTCCGGGTCTGATCGATGCTGGCCGGGTCGTCCGGGCGGTCGCGGTTCTTGTGGCCGGCGACGACTGCGCGGGGCGCGAGCGCCTCGACGCGGTCGAGAGCCTTGAGCCATTCCCGCAGGCCACCGTCGACTGTTTCCACGATGTACTGGTGAACCCCGTTGTAGACGACGTCACCGGCAACCACGAGGCCGATCGACGGGACGTGCAGGACTGTCGTCTGGTCGGTGTCGGTGTGCCCGGTCTCGACCGGCTGGATGAGGTTGCCCTCGAGCAGGAATCCTTCGGCAGGCACGGGCACGGCGTCGACCGGTGTTTCCGGAATCAGGCCGGGGAAGACCTGGTCGAACAGCTGGCTCCGCCCGACGGTGGCCTGCTGGCGCATGACGTCGATGGTGCCGGGCGTCGCGTAGGTGACGGCCCCGGGGAAGCGCTTGACCAGCTCACCGGCGCCGAACCAGTGGTCGCCGTGCCCGTGAGTGGCGTAGATGTAGGTCAGCCGTTTGCCCGACTGCGCGATCCAGTCACCCACCGTCGCGATCTGCTCGTGAGTGAAGGGGGGATCCACGAGGAGCGCCTCCTCGGCCCCGAAGATCAGCGTGGACGAGATCGGGTTCCAGTGGATCCGCGAGCCGTCCGGCATGCGCTGGTCACCCGCTCGAACCGGACCATCCGAGACGAAAACCTCGTAGGACAGGGCGGATGGATTCATGCGTCCCCCTCGGTGATGTGACGAACCAGGTGCCGCAAGCACTGGCGTACCCTGGGTCAGTGAAATAACCATAGCTCGTATGCCTATTTCACTCGCGCCATCGCTTCCATGGCCTGCGTCACCCACGCGGGTCAGGTCCTAGGCGGAAGGCACCGCCGACCGGGTCGGACCGTCATCGGCGATGACCTGCGGGATGACCTGTTCGACGATGGTCAGCAGGGTGGTGGTGAGCAGCAGGTGCACCTGCGCGCGGGTCAGCGCGCCACGCTGTAGCCACTCCCGGGCGGTCGACGTCGCCAACCCGCAGTACGCCCGCACCATGCCGCGAAGCTCCTCGTGGTGCGCGGCCTGGCCAGCCAGACCGACGGCGACGAGCATCCGGTCCGCGGCGACCTCCTCGGCCTCGGCGAGCACCCGCTCGACGTCGGCGTCGCCGCCCATCCCCCGGGCGGTGACGGCGGCGAGCCAGGAGGTGCTGTGCCGGGACACCACGTCGAGGAACCAGGTGACGCTGGCGTCGACCCGGGTCCGCAGGTCCCCCTTGGGCAGGCGCTCCACGGCGACCTCCGGGATGGTCACCATGACCCGGACGACCTCCAGGTAGAGGCCCTTCTTGGCACCGAAGTAGTGGTTGACCAGGCCGCGAGCGACACCGGCCTCCCGGGCGATGTCGGTGGTCGACACGTCCGCGTACGGGCGTTCGCCGAACAGCCGGACCGCACAGGCCAGGATCTGCCCCCGCCGGGCGTCCGGCTCCAAACGGCGGCGGCGCGGAGCCGTCTCGACACTCATCTGCCCGACCCTATCGGCAGCTCAGCGATCGGCCGCCGTTCGCGCTCGCTGCACCCGGTCGACGACCGGGGTGAAGAAGTTGACCAGGTTGCCGTCGGGGTCGCGGAAGAGCAGGGCTCGGTTACCCCAGGGCATGGTCGTGGGCTCGTTCACGAAGTCCTCCACCACGTTCTTCAGCTTCTCGTAAAGCGCGTCCACGTCTGCCACGAGGAACTCGATGATCACGGTGTGGTTGTCGGCCGGGCGGGCCGACCCTGGCGCGAACAGTGGGACCGTGCGGGTACTGCCAATCGCCAGCGTGCCGTGGGCAGTGCGCAACTCGGCGAAGTCCTCGTTGCCCCAGGCCGCCTGCACGCCGGTGATCTTCTCGTAGAAGCCGACCAGGCGGTTGATGTCGCCAGTGATGATGCGGATCGAGACAAAATCCACTGCATTCTCCCTGCTCAGTACGGTCGGGACCCGTCTGTCGTCAGCACGCTAACCCGAATACCGGACAGATCTGGTCCAGTATTCGGATTAGGTTCAGACCATGGCACGACCGACAGCCCAGGTGCTCGCACTGCTGGGGCTCTTGCAGTCCGGCGGCGTCCGGACAATGGCCGAGCTTGCCGAGCGCCTCGGTGTCGAACCGCGCACGGTGCGGCGCTACGTGACTCACCTGGTCGACCTCGACGTGCCAGTGGAGTCGGTGCGCGGTCGCTACGGCGGGTATCGGCTCGCCGCCGGCTATCGTCTGCCGCCGCTGATGTTCAGCGACGACGAAGCCTTGGCCGTCCTGCTCGGCCTGGTTGCCGGCCGCCGTGCCGGGCTGGCGACGGCTACAGGTACGGCGGGTGAGACTGCCGCCGCGAAAATCCGGCGTGTCCTGCCGTCGCGGATCGCGGACCGGCTGGACGCCGTACTCCAGTCCCTCGCCTTCACCACCGAACCCGACGACTTCCCTGCGCCGCAGGCAGATGTGCTTCTCACCGTCGCCGAGGCGGTCCGCCAGCACCGGCCGATCTCACTCCAGTACACCTCGCGCAACGGCAGGCGTAGCGTCCGCGCCCTGCATCCGTTCGGGCTGGTCAACCATGCGGGCCGGTGGTATGTCATCGGGGCCGATCCGGATATCGGTGAGGATCGAACCCTTCGGCTCGACCGCATCGCGGACGCGAGAACGCTGCCCGGCTCGTTCGAGCCGCCCGCCGGGAACGATCCGGCAGGGCACCTCCTCGCCTCGATGGCACAGGCGCCGTACCAGCATGCGGTGTCGCTACGGATACGAGGAACACAGGAGCAGATCCGCAGGCAGCTACCGGCCAGCATCGCCGAGGTGCGAGAGGGTGCGGACGAAGGCTGGCAGGACGTGGAGATCCGAGCGGAGAGTCTCGACTGGTTACCCGGTGTGCTCGCCACGCTCGACCTGCCGTTCGTCATCGAACGCCCGGACGAACTCCGCGATCGTGTCGTCGCACTCGCTGAGCGGTTGGCGGCATCTGGACGACGTGAGTCGCCGTCGTAGCGGGCAGTCGCGAGGCGTACGCCCGGCACGTGGCGCTGGCGGGCTGCGGACATCTGCCCTTCGCGGACGACCCAGAACCGGCCCCCGCCCGTGGATCTCTACTTATTGACATGCTGCCAACAGCGCGCGAGGGTGGTGCACATGCCGACGCCCCCACTCGACGGTCCCCTCTCGCCCTGGCGCGAGCCGGAGCACGACGACCTGGCCGACCTGGCCCGCACCTTCTTCACCAAGGAGGTCCTGCCGCACGCCGACCGCCTTCAGGAGCAGGGCCACCCGGACCGTGAGCACTACCGGCGCGCCGGTGAGCTGGGGTTGCTCGGCCTGTCCGTCCCGGAGGAGTACGGCGGCGGGGGCGGCGGGTTCACCCACGAGGCCGTGATGCTGCACGAGCAGGCGTACACCGGGGAGAGCAGCCTCGGGCTGGCCGTCCACAGTGGCATCGTCACCGGTTACCTGGTCGCGTACGGCAGCGAGGAGCAGAAGCGACGCTGGCTGCCCGGCCTGTGCAGCGGCGAACTGGTCGGCGCGATCGCGATGACCGAGCCGGACGGCGGCTCCGATCTTCAGGCGATGCGGACCAGGGCGGTCCGTGACGGCGACGACTACCTGGTCACCGGCGCGAAGACGTTCATCACCAACGGTGGCCTGGCCGATCTGATCATCGTGGCCGTGAAGACCGACCCCGAGCAGCGGGCAGCCGGCGTCTCCCTGCTGATCTGCGAGGTGGGCGGCGACCCGGAAGGCTTCCGCCGCGGCCGACTGTTGTCCAAGATCGGGCTGCACGCCAACGACACCGCAGAGCTGTTCTTCGACGAGTTGCGGGTACCGGCGGCCAACCTGCTCGGCGGCGCTGAAGGGCTGGGCTTCATCCAGCTCATGCAGCAGCTCCCCCAGGAACGGCTGGTGATCGGCGTCGGCGCGGTCGCGGCCATGGAACGGGCCGTCGCGCTGACCGTCGCGTACGCCAAGGAGCGCACCGCCTTCGGCAAGACCCTGATGGGCCACCAGAACACCCGGATGGTGCTCGCCGAGTGCGCGACGCGTACCCGGGTCAGCCGGGTCTTCCTGGACGACTGCATCGTCCGGCACAGCCGCGGCGACCTGGACGTGGCGACCGCGGCGATGGCGAAGTCGTGGCTCACTGACGGGCAGTGCGAGGTCATCGACCGGTGCCTGCAACTGTTCGGCGGCTACGGCTACACGACGGAATACCCGATCGCCCGGATGTACGCCGACGCCCGCGTCCAGAAGATCTACGGCGGCACCAACGAGATCATGAAGGAGCTGATCGCCCGTGCCCTCTGAGGCGTACGTCTATGACGCGGTCCGCACCCCGCGCGGACGCGGCCGGGACACCGGCGCGCTGCACGGGGTCAAGCCGATCTCCCTGGTGGTCGGCCTGATCGACGCGTTGCGTGAGCGCAATCCCGGCCTGGACGTCGGCCGGCTGGAGGATCTGCTGCTGGGCATCGTGACTCCGGTCGGCGAGCAGGGCGGCGACCTGGCACGGGCCGCCGCGCTGCTGGCCGGGCTGCCCGACGAGGTTGGTGGGGTGCAGCTCAACCGGTTCTGCGCCTCCGGGCTGGAGGCGGTCAACTCCGCCGCCGCGCGGATCCGCTCCGGCTGGGAGCACCTGCTGCTCGCCGGCGGGGTGGAGTCGATGTCCCGGGTGCCGATGGGCTCCGACGGCGCGGCCTGGGCCACCGACCCGCAGACCGCCCTGGCCACGTCGTTCGTGCCGCAGGGGGTCAGCGCCGATCTGATCGCGACCCTGGAGGGCTTCACCCGCGACGACGTGGACGGCTACGCGCTGCGGTCGCAGGAGCGGGCCGCCAAGGCGATGGCCGGCGGGTACTTCGCCCGCTCGGTGGTGCCGGTCCGTGACGGCAACGGGCTGGACATCCTCACCGTCGACGAGCACCCGCGCCCGGAGACCACCCGGGAGGCGCTGGCCCGGCTCACCCCGTCCTTCGCCATGATGGGTGAGGCGGCGGGCTTCGACGCGGTCGCGTTGCAGAAGTTCCACTGGCTGGAGGCCATCGAGCACGTCCACCACGCGGGCAACTCGTCCGGCATCGTGGACGGCGCGGCGCTGGTGCTGATCGGTTCGGAGCAGCTGGGTCGGGATCTCGGCCTCAACCCGCGCGCCCGGATCGCCGGCGCGGCGGTCACCGGCGCGGACCCGACGCTGATGTTGACCGGCCCGATCCCGGCCACCCACAAGGCGCTCGCCGTCGCCGGGCTCACCCTCGACGACATCGACCTGTTCGAGATCAACGAGGCGTTTGCCGCTGTGGTGCTCAAGTACGTCCGCGACCTGGGCCTCGACCCGGACCGGGTGAACGTCAACGGCGGGGCGATCGCTCTCGGCCATCCGCTCGGCGCGACCGGCGCGATGCTGCTCGGCACCGCGTTGGACGAGTTGGAGCGCCGCGACCTGCGCCGCGCCGTGGTGACCCTCTGCATCGGTGGCGGCATGGGCGTCGCCACCGTTCTCGAGCGCTGCTGACCCGGGGGAAAAGACAAATGACCACCACCATCCGGTACGACCGCGGCGCCGACGGCATCGTCACGCTCACCCTGGACGACCCCGACCAGTCCGCCAACACCATGAACCGGGCGTACGCCGCCTCGATGAGCGCGATCCTCGACCGGCTGGAGGCCGAACGCGACGACGTGACCGGTGTCATCGTGACCAGCGCGAAGTCGACGTTCTTCGCCGGCGGTGACCTGCCCGAGATGATCCGGGCCACCCGCGAGGACGCGCCCGCGCTGGCGGAGCTGCTCGGCACCATCAAACGGGACCTGCGCCGCCTGGAGACACTGGGCCGGCCGGTGGTCGCGGCCGTCAACGGCTCCGCGCTCGGCGGCGGGCTGGAGATCGCGCTCGCCTGCCACCACCGGATCGCGCTGGACGCGCCGGACAGCCGGCTCGGGCTGCCCGAGGTGACCCTGGGCCTGCTGCCCGGGGCCGGCGGTGTCACCCGGACGGTACGGATGCTCGGCCTGGCGGGTGCGCTGACCACTGTCCTGCTCACCGGCCGGCGGATGCGCCCGTCCGATGCCCTGGCCGCCGGCATCGTGGACGAGGTGGTCGCCACCGAGGCGGAGCTGCTGGACCGCGCGCGGGCCTGGATCGCCGCGAACCCGTCTCCCAAGCAGCCGTGGGACCGACCGGACTACCGGATGCCCGGTGGCACCCCGGCCAGCCGTTCGCTGGCCGCCCAGCTGCCCGCCTTCCCGGCCACCCTGCGCAAGCAGCTCAAGGGTGCCCGGCTTCCCGCTCCCGAGGCGATCCTGGCCACCGCCGTCGAAGGCGCCCAGGTCGACCTGGAGACCGCCCTGACCGTGGAGACCCGGCACCTGATCGGCCTGCTCACCGGGCAGGTCGCCAAGAACATGATCGGGGCCTTCTTCTTCGATCTGAAGGCCGTCAACGGTGGTGCCGCCCGGCCGTCCGTCGACGTTCCGCCGGTGCGGCGGGTGGCGGTGCTCGGCGCCGGCATGATGGGCGCGGGCATCGCGTACGTCTGCGCCAGCGCCGGCCTGGACGTCGTGGTCAGGGACGTCTCGCCCGAGGCCGCCGGGCGGGCCCGGGAGCACGCCGAACGGCTGCTGGCCCGCAAGGTCCGTAAGGGCCGCGCCACGGAGGCGGAGGCCCGCGCGGTGCTGGACCGGATCACCACCACCGACCAGGTGGACGCCCTCGCTGGATGCGACGCGGTCATCGAGGCGGTCTTCGAGGACCCGGCGCTGAAGCAGGCCGTGTTCGCCGAGGTGCTGCCGGTGCTGGCGCCCGACGCGCTGATCGCCTCCAACACCTCCACCCTGCCGATCACCGGGCTCGCCGCCGGGGTGGACCGCCCGGCCGACTTCATCGGCATGCACTTCTTCTCCCCGGTGGACCGGATGCCCCTGCTGGAGATCGTGGTCGGCGAACGGACCGGTGACGCCGCGCTGGCGCGGGCGTTCGACCTGGGTCGGCGGATCGGCAAGACCCCGATCGTGGTCAACGACGGCCGGGGTTTCTTCACCAGCCGGGTGATCGGCCGGTTCATCGACGAGGCGGTCGGCATGGTCGCCGAGGGTGTTCCCGCCGCCTCGGTGGAGCAGGCCGCCCTTCAGGCCGGCTATCCCACCGGGCCGCTCGCGCTGGCCGACGAGGTCAGCCTCACCCTGATCCAGCGGATCCGCCGCCAGTTCGAGGCGGCCAGCGAGGAGTTCCTGCCGCTGCCGGCGCACCGGCTCGTCGACGAGCTGGTCGACGCGTACGACCGGCCGGGGCGTGCCGCTGGGCGCGGCTTCTACTCCTACGACGAGGGCGCCCGCGGCCGGCTCTGGCCCGGCCTTGCCGACCTGGCCACCGACGCTGGTCGGGCGGTGCCCTTCACCGACCTCCAGGAGCGGATGCTCTTCGCCGAGGCGCTGGACGCGCTGCGCTGCCTCGACGAGGGGGTGCTGCGGACCGAGACCGACGCCAACATCGGCTCGATCTTCGGCATCGGCTTCCCGGCCTGGACCGGAGGGGTGATCCGCTACGTCCGGCAGTACGCGGGCGGCCCGGCCGGCTTCGCGGCCCGCGCCACCGAACTGGCCGACCGCTACGGCGACCGGTTCACACCCCCCGCCGACCTGGTCGACCGGCTGGCCGCCCGTCCCGCCGAAACGGCCGGCGTCGCGTGACGGCGGCGCGGGGCGGGCCGCTGGCCGGGGTGCGGGTGGTCGAACTCGCGAGCCTCGCCCCGGCGCCGTTCGGGTGCATGGTGCTAGCGGACCTCGGCGCGGACGTGGTGCGGGTGGACCGGCCGGGCGCTCCGGGTGCGGGGCGCCTGGCCGCACCGACCGGCGGGCCGTTGCAGCGCGGCCGGCGGGTCACCACGCTGGACCTGAAGTCCCCGGCCGGCGTGGCGGACCTGCTGCGCCTGACCGAGCGGGCGGACGTGCTGGTCGAGGCGTACCGGCCGGGGGTCGCCGAGCGGCTCGGCTTCGGCCCGGAGGTGTGCCAGGCCCGCAACCCCAGACTGGTGTACGCGCGGATGACCGGCTGGGGTCAGGACGGCCCGCTGGCGGCTCGCGCCGGGCACGACATCGACTACATCGCTGTCGCCGGGGCGTTGGAGCCGCTGGGCCGTGCCGGCGAGCGCCCGTACGCGCCGATGAACCTCCTCGGCGATTTCGGCGGCGGCGGCATGCTGCTCGCCGTCGGCGTGCTGGCCGCGCTGCTGGAACGGGAACGCTCCGGTGTCGGCCAGGTGGTCGACGCGGCGATGGTGGACGGTTCGGCTCTTCTCACGTCGTTCCTGCACGGGCTGCTCGGCACCGGACTGTGGGCGGCGCCGCGCGGGCGCAACATGTTCGACGGCGGTGCGCCGTTCTACGACACGTACGCCACCTCGGACGGCGGTTTCATGGCCGTCGGCGCGATGGAACCGGCCTTCTACGCCGTACTGCTCGCGGGCCTCGACCTCGCCGACGACCCGGACCTGCCCGCGCAGTACGACCCGAGCGGCTGGGACGAGCTGCGGCGACGGTTCACCGAGCGGTTCGCCGAGCGGACCCGGGACGAGTGGACGGCGGTCTTCGCCGACCTGGATGCCTGCGTCGCGCCGGTGCTCGCCCCCGGTGAGGCCCACCAGCATCCGCACAACGCCGCCCGGGGCACGTTCGTCGAGGTTGGCGGCGAGATCCAGCCGGCGCCAGCGCCACGCTTCGACCGGACGCCGGCTGACCGACCGGCCCCCGCGCCGGACCCGCAACGGGACGTCCTGCCGGTAGAGGAGATCCTCACCGGGTGGCAGTGACCGCGCTGGCGGCACCCGCCCCGCCTAGTTGATCAAGAGGTTTGCGTCAGGGAACCGTTCCCTGGTGACGCAAACTTCTTGATCAACCGGGTTGGGCGGGGTGGGCGCAGACGGTCGGGGCGGTTGTACCAGGTGGCGAAGAGGGCGACCGCCAGGAGCAGCTCCGCCAGGTCGCCGCCGTAGTACATGAGTTGGGCGGCCGACTGGAACGCCGCCGGGTCCCGGTCGGTGAGGCCGGGTGGCAGGGTGTCGGCGTTCGCGTACAGGTATTTGGCCAGCACGGCGTGACCGGCCGCCGCCCCCAGCAGCGCGCCCACCCGTACCGCCAGGCCGGGTCGACGCGGTGCCGGGTCCGGGCCGGCCAGGGACCAGGCGAAGAGATAGCCGGCGGCGACATAGTGCAGGTGCAGGGCGTGGTGCAGCGCAGAGTGACGTTCGGCCGCCGCGTACAGCGGGGTGAGCAGCACCAGCGCCAGCCCACCCGTGCTGAGCAGCGCGGCGGTGACGGGGTGCGCGATCAGGTGCAGCGGACGGGCGCGCAGCAGCCGGCCCACCACCCGGCGTACGGGCGGCGGGGCGACCCGCAGCAGCAACGTCACCGGGGCGCCGAGCACCAGCCCGAGCGGGGCCAGCATGCCGAGCAGCAGGTGCTGCGCCATGTGCCCGCGCGGGTCGTCGGGGAGCGGGGCAAACGGCCCGACGGCGACCGCCAGCAGGGCGCAGCCGACCAGCCAGGCGGCGGTACGCCGGTGGTCCCAACCCCGCGGGTCGCGTACGGCCGCCAGCAGGTAGCCGACGGCCAGCAGCACGACCGGGAGCAGCGGGAACCAGCTCGGGCCCTCCGCCACGTGCCCGCCGTGGGCGAACGCGGGCGGCACGGTCACCGTCCCCGACGGTCGTCGCCCGGCCGCCGGGACCGGGCCCACCAGACCACGGCGACGCCGGCCAGCAGCAGCACAGCACCGGACGCGATCCACACCACGTCGTACGGCAGCAGGTGTACGCCGTAGCGGATCTGGTGCAGCCGGAGCACCTTGTGGTCGACCACCCCGTCGAAGACCTGGAACCCTCCGGCGCCGAGCAGGAATCCGCCCCAGGCCAGCCGGGTCGACAGGGCACGTCGTCGACGCAGGTCGGCGAACCAGAAGAACCCACCGACCAGGATGATCACCTCGGCGGCGTGCAGCAGCCCGTCGGAGAGCAGCGCCACCGACGGGGTGGACCGGTCGTAGAAGTGGTGCCACGCCAGCAACTGGTGGAAGACGATCTCGTCCACCGCAGCCATGATGGCGATGCCGATCAGGACGCCGACGAGCGTGGAGGAACGTACGTCGGCGGTGCGTGCACTCGGCAGGCTTGCATCGGCCACCACACACCTCGCATCCACCTCGGGGTCAGGTCGGAAACTACCCCGAACATGTCGAAACATGCCCAGTCAGCGCCGCCGCGGGCCATCCCCGTTTCACGACTCGCACACCACTAGCGGCATGATCATGCAGCCTGAAGGGGCAGCGAACACCGAGCCGAGCAACCAGAGCCCGAGAAGGAGGTGCCCGTGCCGGACGCGGACGAACTCGTCGCCAACGCACTCGCGGCGGTGCGCGGCACCGACGTACGGCAGGCCGAACGGCAGCTGGACCAACTGATGGTCGGCACCGGCGCGGCGGACGGCACCACGGCGGTGGACGCGGCCCTGCTGCGTCGCCTGGTCCGCGCGCTGGGCCGGCTCTGGCCGCGTGGCTGGCAGCCGGTCGACGTGGACCGGCTCACCAGCCGGCGGCTCGACCCCCGCTCGGCGCGGCTGGTCCGCGAGGCGATGGCCGCCCAACGGCGTGAGCAGGCCGAACCGATCCCGGCCTGGTGGGACGACCAGCTACGCGAGTTGACCGCCGACGTCCGGGACGACGGCCATGACGTGCTGGCTGCCTGGACCGCCGCGGAGGGGCTGGACCGGGCGGACGCGCTCCGCACGGCCGTGGACACTCTCGCGCTGGTGGAGAGCCTGCCGCCGATCGCGGTGCTGCGCCCACCGCCGGGCACGACCGGCGCGCTCACCTCCCGGTCGGCGGGCACGACGCGCAGCGGGTCGCCGATGCTGGACCGGGTCCGGGCGCTGCTGGCGAAGGCCGAGTCGACCACCTTCCCGGCCGAGGCGGAGGCGTTGACCGGTAAGGCGCAGGAGCTGATCGCCCGGCACAGCATCGACGAGGCGCTGCTGGCGGCCGGGTCGGAGCGCGGCGACGTGCCCGGTGGGGTGCGCCTGAGCACCGACACTCCGTACGCGGGCGCGAAGGCGCTGCTGGTGCAGGAGGTGGCGGCGGCGAACAGGTGCGAGGCGGTCTGGTCCGACGATCTCGGCTTCGCCACCGTGCTGGGCTGGCCGGCCGATCTGGTGGCGGTGGAGCTGCTCTACACGTCGCTGCTGGTCCAGGCCACGGCCGCGATGCTGCGCGGGCGCGCTGAGCGCCGGTCGGGGTCGGGGCGGCGCACGAAGGTGTGGGACGAGTCCTTCCTCAACGCGTTCGCGCTGCGGATCGGCGAGCGGCTGCGTACGGCCACCGAGGCGGCGACCGAAGCGGCGGACCAGGCGTCGGCCGAGACGGCCGGGGCGGAGCGACTGTTGCCGGTGCTCGCCGCCCGGGGCGAGGCCGTCCGGGAACGACTGGACACCCTCTTCCCCGGCGTGACCCGGCACCGGCTCAGCGTCCGGGACGCCGAGGGCTGGTCCTCCGGCACGTCGGCCGCCGACCGCGCCTCCCTGGACGTCGGTGGCGGGCGCAAGCAGCCCCGACAGGTGCCCGGCCGGCCCGATCGCCGCTGACCCGACCGGCGTGGGACCACCACCGGCGAAGTTATCTGCGATTTTCTTCGGTACGCCGTAGGGAACGGGTTGTCGGCTCCGACCCTCCGGTGAGCCGCGCCCCGACCGGGGGTGCGACCAGAGCTGAGGAGCACCGCCGTGAAGTACATGCTGCTGATCTGGAACCGGCCCGGCTTCACCGAGGAGCTGACCGAGCAGGACCGCACCACTCTCTTCGGCGAGGTCGACGAGATCATGAAGGAGCTGACCGAGACCGGCGAGCTGGTCGACGGCCAGGCGCTCGCCAACCCGTCGCAGACGTTGACGGTCCGGCAGATCGACGGCAGCACCGAGATCGTCGACGGGCCGTTCATGGAGAGCAAGGAGCAGTTCGCCGGTTACCTGACCGTCGAGTGCGACAGCCCGCAGCGGGCCGCCGAGATCGCGGCCCGCTGGCCGGACGTCCGTTACGGCGGCGCGATGGAGGTCCGCCCGGTGATGGAGCAGGCCGGGACGGAGATGTGACCGAGGACCGGACGGTCGAGGATCTGCTGCGCACCCTCGCGCCGCAGGTCCTCGGCCTGCTGGTCCGCCGGCACGGCCAGTTCGACCGGTGCGAGGACGCGGTCCAGGAGGCTCTGCTGGCCGCCGCGACACAGTGGCCCGGGCAGGGCGTACCGGACAGTCCCCGCGCCTGGCTGCTCACCGTGGCCACCCGCCGGCTCACCGACGAGTGGCGCAGCGAGAGCGCTCGCCGGGACCGCGAGGTGGCGGTGGCGCTGCGCGAGCCGACGTACGCCCAGGTGGCGCCGGCGGCCGACGCGGAGCCGGCGGTCCCGGCCGCGGACGACACCCTGACGCTGCTGTTCCTCTGCTGCCACCCGGCGCTGACCGGATCGGCGCAGGTGACGCTCACCCTGCGCGCGGTCGGTGGTCTCAGCACCGCTCAGATCGCCCGGGCGCACCTGGTGCCGGAGGCGACGATGAGTCAACGGATCCGGCGGGCCAAGCAGCGGATCGAGGCCGCCGGGGCCCGGTTCACGATGCCCGAGCCGGCCGAGCGGGACGAGCGACTGCGGTCGGTGCTCCGGGTGCTCTATCTGATCTTCAACGAGGGGTACACCGCGTCGAGTGGCCCGGACCTGCACCGGGCCGAGCTGACCGGCGAGGCGATCCGGCTGGCCCGCATCCTGCGCGGGCTGCTGCCCGACGACGGCGAGGTGGCCGGGCTGCTGGCGCTCATGCTGCTCACCGACGCGCACCGGGCGGCCCGGCTCGGCCCGGACGGGGAACTGGTGCCCCTCGCCGAGCAGGACCGCACCCGGTGGGACTCTGCCGCCATCGCGGAGGGGATCGCGCTGATCACCGAGGCGTTGACCTGGTCGCCGCCGGGCCCGTACCAGCTCCAGGCGGCGATCGCCGCCGTGCACGCCGAGGCGTCGACGGCGGCGGAGACCGACTGGCGGCAGATCGTCGCGCTCTACCGACTGCTGGCCCGGATCGCGCCGAACCCGATGATCACCCTCAACCAGTCGGTGGCGGTGGCGATGGTGGACGGGCCAGGGGCCGGGCTCGCGCTGCTCACACCGCTGATCGCCGACGAGCGCACGGCCGGGCACCATCGGCTCGCCGCCGTGCGGGCGCACCTGTTGGAGATGGCCGGGGACGCCGAGGCGGCGCGGGATGCGTACCTGGCCGCGGCACGCGGCACCACGAGCCTGCCCGAGCAGCGGTATCTGGAGCTGAAGGCCAGCCGACTGGCTGGGCAGCGATGACCTGGGTCAATCGGGCTTCGGGGCGGCGCGTATGTGCGCGCGTTCGCCCTGTTTCCCGATCAGGCTGAGGAACTCGACGGGGCCGGAGCTGGTGGCCCCGAACCAGTGCGGGGTGCGGGTGTCGAACTCGGCGGCCTCCCCGGGCGTGAGGACGAGATTGTGCTCGCCGAGGACCAGTCGCAGCGTGCCGTTGAGGACGTAGACCCAGTCGTGTCCCTCGTGGGTGCGCAGGTCGGGTTCGCGGTCGTCGGCGCTGGCCGGGAGCACGTACTTGTAGGCCTGGATGCCCCCGGGTCGCCGGGTCAGTGGCAGGATGACCGATCCGTCGCTGCACGTGATGGGGCGCAGGTTGATGCGGGGATCGCCGGTCGGGGGCGCGCCGACGAGCTCGTCGAGCGTCACGCCGTGGACGCGGGCGAGCGGGAGGAGTTGCTCCAGCGTGGGGCGACGCAGGCCGGCTTCGAGCCTGGACAGGGTGCTGGCGGAGATGCCGGTCTCCGCGGCGAGGTCGGTGAGCGTGATGTCGCGGCGGAGCCGAAGGTGTTTCAGTCTTCCTCCGACAGCGTCCAGGGTGCGGTCCGGCTCATCCATGTCGCCAATTTTGCCATTCGGCAAGAAGTTTTGCGGATCGGTGGGTGAGCCGGTCACAGTCGCTACCGAGATGCGAAGGAGCAGGTAGATGACCGAGCAGCACGAGTTCGACAAGGGCTACTGGGATAGGCACTGGCACCAGGTGCACCATGATCATGCGGGTGCCGTCGGCGCGGCTCCCCCGCACCCGTACCTGGCCCGTGAGACCGCCGGCCTGACGCCCGGCACGGTGTTGGACGCCGGCTGCGGCACCGGCACGGAGGCGATCTGGCTCGCTTCGCACGGCTGGCAGGTCACCGCTGTCGACATCGCATCCGCCGCCCTCGCTCTCGCCGCCGGACGCGCGGCGGACGCCGGGGTGCCCGAGCGCGTGCGGTGGGTGGAGGCGGACCTGACGACCTGGGAGCCGGGGACGCAGTTCGATCTGGTGACGACGCACTACGCGCACCCGGCGATGCCGCACCTGGCCTTCTACGACCGCATCGCCGGGTGGGTGGCGCCGGGTGGCAGCCTGCTGATCGTCGGGCACCTGCACACCTCGGAAGCCACCGGGCACGGCCACCACCCACCGGAGGAGGCATCGGTCACCCTCGCGGACATCACCGCGGGCCTGGACAGCGCCACCTGGGAGATGGTCACCGCCGAGGAGCACCGCCGCTCGATGCCCGGCCGGGAAGTCCCGCTGCACGACGTGGTCGTCCGCGCCACCCGACGCCGCTGAACCCGCCGCTGCCGGCCGTCGGGCGAACCTGACCACCCGACGGCCGGCGGCACGCTCACACGTCGGGGTCGACGGCCGGGCAGCTGGCACCACGGGCGGGCACCACCTGATCGATCAGGTAGGCGTCGACGGCTCGTTGCACGCACGGGCTGCTGCTGTAACTGCCGTGCCCCCACCCCTGGTAGGTAAGCAGAGCGCCGTGCCTGCCCAACTGCCGGGCCACAGTGCGGGCCCAGTCGTACCCGCTCGCCGGGTCGTGCACCGTGGCGGCGATCAGCAGTGGCACGTCGGTGCGGACCCGCAGTCGGTGCTGCGGGTTGGCGACCGGCGACGGAGTGCCCAGGCAGGTGACGAGCGCGAACAGGGCCGGCGGATACCGCAGGTCCGGTGCGAGCAGGGCCGCCCGGCGCACGTGTGCGTCGTACTCCCGGTAGTCGCGGACGGGCAGGCTCCAGTCCTGGCAGAAGACCGCGAAGGGGTACGGCGCGACGGCGTCGACCGTCGTCGTGGCGTCGGCCGGGGGCGCGGTGGTCGGCGAGGCGGCCGCGTCCATCCTGCCGAGCCAGTCGGCCAGCCCGGGCCACCGCCACGTGTCGTAGAACCTCTTGTGGGTGAGCCGGGCCAACTCGAACGGGGTCAGCACCACGCCGGCCCGGTCCGGGTCGGTCAGCGTGCCGCTCTCGGCCCGGGCGCGCAGCCCGGCCCAGATCGCCCGTACGTCCCGTCCGTTGAGCCCACAGGCGGTGGACCGGTCACACCAGGCGACGAACTCGTCGAACGCGTTCTCCGCGGTGACCGCCTGGCTGTCGAGGAAGGCGCGAGTGCCGAGGCTGTGGTCCATCGAGGCCTCCAACACGACAGCTCGGACCCGGTTCGGGTACAGCTCCGCGTACCGCTGCCCGAGCAGCGTGCCGTACGAGCTGCCATGGAAGGTCAGCTGTCGCTCGCCGAGCGCGGCGCGGACCGCGTCCAGGTCCCGGGCGGCGCTGGTCGTGTCGACGTGGTCGTAGAGCGCCCCGGTGCGGGCCCGGCAGTCGGCGCGCAGCAGCGCGTTGTTGGCAACTGTCGCGTCGAACTGGGCCTGGTCGGCGATCAGCTGCGGCTGCCGGGCGAGCAGGTCCCGTGCGCAGATCACCGGGTGGCTGCCGCCGGTGCCGCGCGGGTCGAAGCTGACGATGTCGAACCGGCGGCGCAGGTCGGCACTGAACCGGGAGCTGCCGTTCACCACCCGGTCGACCCCGCTGTCGCCCGGCCCGCCGGGCCCGAAGACCAGCGCACCCTTGCGGGTGGCCTTGTCGGCGGCCCGGCGAGCCAACGCCAGGTCGAAGCGCTCACCTCGGGGCTGGTTCCAGTCCACCGGCAGCGACAGGGTGCCGCACTCGGCATCCGAGTCTGCGGCGCAGGGCCGCCAGTCGATCGTCGGGCCGGGCTGTGGTCGGGCGGCGGCGGGGCTCGCCGGGGTCAGGCCGGTGGCCGTGAGGGCCAGGGCCACCGCCCAGCCCACTGCGGATTTGCGTACGCGCAGCATGAGGTGCTGTCCTCTCCTCGAAGGAGCGTTACCGGTGAAGCTCGCCCACTGGGCGAGGTGATGCTGCTTCCACCCGGGCCGTCGAGTAGCCGCTCGACGGCCCGGGGCCTCCTGCTCTCAGCGGGTCACTCGACCTCGAGCAGGACACGCTCGAGCTTGGTCATCCGGGTTTCCATCCCGCCCAGCCGCCCGTCCATCGCCGCGAGCAGTCGGGCGTTCTCGGCCTGGGCCTGGGCTGCCGTCTCGGCCAGCCGGCGGTAGTCGTCCGCGCGGGCCAGTTCGAGCCGGGCCCGGCGGGTCTTGGCCAACTGGACGACGGTCACCGTGAACACGCTGATGATCAGGGCGAAGATGCCGATCGCGCCCACCACCTCGGTCCAGTCGTGCTCGCTCATCGGCCCGCTCCCGGCTGCTCGACCGAGCGGGGCACGGTCAGCGTCTCGACCGCCGCCGCGATGACCCCGGGGGTGAGTGTGAACGCGAACGGCTTCACCTCGTAGTAGTTCATGGCCTTCCCGTCCCTCGACAACTCCAGGTTGGCGGTGACCAAACCGGCCGCCGCCAGCTGCTCATAACCTTCCCTCGCACGTGCCAATGGAAGTTAGCAGGTAGAGGCGTGCGGCTGTGGGTGCCGGAAGCGGAATCAGGGGGATCTCAGGGTCACGGAAAGCGCCGGACAGACAGAACGCCGGGCCGGTGATGATCACCGGCCCGGCGTGCAATGTGCGTCGTACGTCAGCTCTTGAAGGCGTCCTTGATCTTCTCGCCGGCCTGCTTGAGCTTGGCCTTGGACTGGTCAGTGCGACCCTCGGCCTCGAGCTGCTCGTCGTCGGTGGCCCGACCGGCGCCTTCCTTCAGCTTGCCGGTCGCGTCCTCGGTGGCGTTGTTGATCTTATCGTCGATACCCATTGCCAACCTCCATTGCAAGCGTCGCTACAACACCAGCAATACCCCGGCTATCACCGGTCCAACCATTCCCCTCGTCACAGTCCGCGATCGGCGGTGGCCGAACGGAACCGTCGCAGCCGCAGACTGTTGGCCACTACGAAGACCGAGGACAGCGCCATCGTGGCACCGGCGATCATCGGGTTGAGCAGCCCGGCGGCGGCCAACGGCAGGGCCGCCACGTTGTAGCCGAAGGCCCAGAACAGGTTGCCCCGGATGATGCCGAGCGTGCGTCGGGACAACCGGATCGCATCCACAGCGGCGTCCAGGTCGCCCCGGACGAGAGTGAGGTCGGACGCCTCGATCGCCACGTCGGTGCCGGTGCCCATGGCCAGCCCGAGGTCGGCCTGGGCCAGCGCCGGGGCGTCGTTGACCCCGTCGCCGACCATCGCCACCGACCGCCCCTCGGCCTGGAGCCGCTTGACCACGTCGACCTTCCCGGCCGGCAGCACCTCGGCGATCACCTCGTCGATGCCCACCTCGGCGGCGACCGCCCGGGCCACTGTGGTGTTGTCCCCGGTCAGCAGGACCGGAGTGAGCCCCAGCGCGCGCAACCGGGCCACCGCCGCCCGACTGGTCGGCCGCACCACGTCGGCGACCGCGAGCACGCCCCGGGCCCGCCCGTCCCAGCCGGCGACGATCGCCGTACGGCCGGCGGCCTCCGCGTCGCGCACGGCCCACTCGACCTCCGGCGGTACGTCGATGTCGTGCTCGCGCAGCAGCCGGGCCCGACCGACCAGCACGACAGTTCCGTCGACAGTGCCGGTCACGCCCAGCCCTTCGAGGTTGCGGAAGCCGGTCACCGAAGGCAGGGCGCCGGCCTCGGCGGCACCCGCGGCGACGGCACGGGCGATCGGGTGCTCGGAGGCGGCCTCCACCGCACCGGCGAGCCGGAGCAGCTCGGCCCGGTCCTCCCCGCTCGCCGGCACCACGTCCACCAGCGTCATCCGGCCGGTCGTGACGGTGCCCGTCTTGTCCAGCACCACGGTGTCCACCCGGCGGGTCGACTCCAGGACCTCCGGCCCCTTGATGAGCACACCGAGCTGCGCGCCCCGGCCGGTGCCGACCAGCAGCGCGGTCGGCGTGGCCAGGCCCAGCGCGCACGGGCAGGCGATGATCAGGACGGCCACGGCAGCGGTGAACGCTGCGGTCGGGCCGGCTCCGGTGCCGAGCCACCAGCCGAGGGTGCCGACGGCCAGCGTGATGACGATCGGCACGAAGACGCCGGAGATCCGGTCCGCCAGCCGCTGCACGGCCGCCTTGCCGCTCTGCGCCTGCTCGACCAGATCGGCCATCCGGGCGAGCTGGGTGTCCGCGCCGACCCGGGTCGCGGTGACCACCAGTCGGCCGCCCGCGTTGATGGTGGCGCCGACCACGCCGTCGCCGGGGCCGACCTCGACCGGCACCGACTCACCGGTGAGCATGCTGGCGTCCACGGCGGAGGTGCCCTCGTCGACCACCCCGTCGGTGGCGATCTTCTCCCCGGGACGGACCACGAACCGGTCACCGACGACGAGCCGGTCCACCGGAATCAGGGTCTCCACCCCGTCCCGCAGCACCGCCACCTCCCTGGCCCCGAGTTCGAGCAGGGCGCGCAGGGCGGCACCGGCGGTCCGCTTGGAACGGGCCTCGAAATAGCGACCGGCCAGGATGAACACCGTCACCCCGGCGGCCGCCTCCAGGTAGATGTTGCCGGCACCGTCGGTGCGGGTGATGTCGAAGCGGAACGGGTGCGTCATCCCCGGCATCCCGGCGTCGCCGAGGAAGAGCGCCCAGAGCGACCAGCCGAACGCCGCCAGGGTGCCGAGCGACACCAGCGTGTCCATGGTCGCGGCGCCGTGCCGCAGATTGGTCCAGGCGGCCCGGTGGAACGGCAGCCCACCCCAGACCACCACCGGGGCGGCCAGGGTCAACGACAGCCACTGCCAGTAGTCGAACTGCCAGGCCGGGACCATCGCCAGCAGGACCACCGGCACGCTCAGTGCCACCGACACCCAGAGCCGGGTACGCGGGCCCTTCAGCGGGTCCACCGACTGCTCTTCGGCCGGCGCGCTGGGCAGTGCGGCCGTGTAGCCGGTCTTCTGCACGGTCTCGATCAGGTCGTCCGGCGTGACGGCGTCGGCGTACCGGACGGTCGCCTTCTCGGTGGCGTAGTTGACCGTGGCACTCACGCCGTCCATCCGGTTGAGCTTCTTCTCGATCCGGGCGGCGCAGGCTGCGCACGTCATCCCGCCGATCGCCAACTCGATCCGGTTCGGCGCCTCGGGCAGTGGTCTGCTGCTGGTGGTGGTCATCGTCTGGTCCCGTCAGTTGTGCCCGTGTCCGGGGGTGCCGTGGTCGGCGCCCCCGGTCGGTGCGGGTCCGCTCGGGTCGCCCCCGGTGGGTGGGGCGTCGGCCGCTGGAGTGCCGGCCGCTGGGGTGCCGGCGACGACGGTGAACTCGGCGGTGTGCACCGCCCCGCCGTGCCGGAAGTCGAGGTAGAGCCGGTAGCTGCCAGCCGACGGCACCTCGGCGAGGAAGGTGACCGCGGGGCCGGGCCGGGTCCGCCCGTCGCCGGGAGTCCCGTCCGGGTGCACGTGCAGGTACGCCAGGTCACCCCGGCGCAGGGCCACCAGGTGCCCGTACGCGCCCAGGTAGGGCTCCAGGTCGGTGACCGGCTGCCCGCCCCGACTCACCGTCAGGGTCAGCGGTGAGGTGCGGCCAGGCTGCGGCGAGCCGGTCAGGGTGACGGTGTAGCCGTCGACGGTGGTGCTGGTCGAGGGGGCGGGCAGCGGCCGTTCGGTCAGCTCACCGGGGACGGTCACGTCCACCCCCAGGGTCAGCGCCTCGCCTCCGGTCGGGGTGAAGTCGGCGAACGCCCGCCACAGCCCGGCACCGGCCAGCGGGGTGTCGACCCGCCAGGTGCCGTCCGCTGCCAGCTCGGGGTGCACGTGACGGAAGCCGGAGAGGTCCCGCCGGGCGACGATCAGGTGCATCTGCTTGTCGTGCGCCACGTCGTACCGGGTCACCGGTTGACCGTCCGGCCCGGCGATCCGGAAGGCGAACTCGTCCTCCGGGGCGTCGACCGGTTCGAGGGTGTAGCCCCGGTCGGACACGAGCAGGCCGCCGGGGAGCCGGTCGGTCGTCTCGTCGTGCTCGCCCGTCGCATGGGCGCCGTCGCCGTCGTGCCGGCCCTCGACCACCGGGGCGCGGTCGACGACCCGGCCGATCCCGTACGTCGTGCCGAAGACCGCCGCGAGGCCCACGGCGAACCCGGCCAGTCTCGTCACGGTGCGCATGCCCGCCCTCCGATCACGCGTCGACGAGGTCGTAGCCGGCCTCGTCGACGGCAGCCCGGACAACTGCCGGGTCCAGTGGCTGGTCGCTGCTGACGGTGACCCGGCCGGCCGCGAGGTCGACCTGGACGTCCTGCACGCCCGGGATCGCGCCGACCTCGGCGCTCACCGCGCTGACGCAGTGCCCACAGGTCATGCCCTGCACCTGGTACGTCGTGTTGACCATTGGAACGCCTCCCTGAACGGATTACCCGTACCCGGTGGGGGTATCCCACCCGAAGACGACCGTACCATACCCCCCAGGGGTACGCTATCCTGGTTCGCATGACCGCACCCACCCCGATCCGCGGGTACACCGCCAGCAAGGACCAGCTGCTCACGCGGCTCCGCCGCGTCGAAGGGCAGGTCCGCGGCATCGAGAAGATGGTCGACGACGACCGCTACTGCATCGACGTGCTCACCCAGATCTCCGCCATCCAGGCCGCACTCGACAAGGTGGCGCTGGGGCTGCTCGACGGGCATGCCCGGCACTGCATGCACGAGGGGGCGGCCGAGGGCCGGGCCGACGAGATGGCCACCGAGATGATGGCGGCGGTCGGCCGGCTGATGAAGCGCGGCTGACGCCCCTCAGTCCAGCGCCGGGTCGAGACGGACGCGGCGCAGCAACTGCGCGTTGAGCGCCACCACGATGGTGGACGCGGACATCAGCACCGCTGCCACCGCCGGGCTCAACGCCACGCCGGCCCAGGCCAGCACACCCGCCGCCAGCGGCAGCGCCACCACGTTGTAGCCCGCCGCCCAGGCCAGGTTCTGTCGCATCTTCCGGTACGAGCCCCGGGACAACCGGACCACGGCAGCCACCCCGCGCGGGTCCGAGGACGCCAGCACCACCCCGGCGGACTCGATCGCCACATCGGTGCCCGCGCCGATCGCGATACCGACGTCCGCTCGGGCCAACGCCGGAGCGTCGTTCACCCCGTCACCGACCATCGCCACGATCAACCCTCGCCGCTGGAGCTCCGCCACCCGGTCGTCCTTCTCCCCCGGCAGCACCTCGGCGAAGACCTCGTCGACACCGGGCCGGAAACCGACCTCGGCCGCGACCGCCTCGGCGACCGGGCGGGCGTCACCCGTGATCATGGCGATGGTTCGGACGCCCTCGGCACGCAGCTCGTCGACGGCCCGCCGGGCCTCCGGACGCACCTCGTCGGTCAACACGAACGCGCCGAGCACGGCGTCCGGCAGCCGCACCAGATGCAGCACCGCCGCACCCCGCGCCGACCACCGCTCGTTCGCCGTCACCAGCTCCGTCGGGAGCGACAGGCCCAGTTCCCGCAGCAGCGCCGGCCCGCCCACCGCGTACTCCGTACCGTCGATCGTCGCCTGCACACCGCGGCCCGGCAGCGACCGGAACCCGGCGGCCGGGACCGGGCCTGCGTGTCCGGCAGCCGCCACGATCGCTCGGGCCAACGGATGTTCACTGTCCGACTCGACACCCGCCGCGATCCGCAGCACCTCGTCCCGCCCGTTGCCCGGCACCGTCACCACGTCGGTGACCGCGTGCTCGCCCCGGGTCAGCGTGCCGGTCTTGTCGAAGAGAACCGCGCCGACCGTCCGCATCCGCTCCAACGCCAACCGGTCCTTGACCAGGATTCCGGACCGCGCGGCCAATGCGGTGGAGAGCGCGACGACCAGGGGGATGGCCAGACCCAGCGCGTGCGGGCAGGCGATCACCAGGACGGTGACCGCACGCACCACCGCCTCGTCGGGCTGACCGAGCGCGGTCCAGACCAGCACGGTCAGCACGGCGGTGCCGGTGGCCACGTAGAACAGCGCCGCGGCGAAACGGTCGGCCAGCAGTTGGGTCCGCCCACCGGAAGCCTGGGCCTGCGCGACCATGCGCTGGATCCCGGCGAGTGCGGTCTGCTCACCCAGCGCCTCCACACCGACCCGGATCGCCGAGTCGGTGGCGACGGTGCCGGCCACCACCCGATCACCCGTCGACCGGGCGACCGGCCGCGACTCCCCGGTGATCATCGATTCATCCAGCTCGGCGCCGCCATCGATGATCCGCCCGTCGGCCGGCACCCGCCCGCCCGGGCGGACCAGCACCACGTCACCGACCCGCAGACCGGTCACCGGCACCGCCTCGACCCGGCCATCCGCCGCCACCCGCTCGGCCTCGTCCGGTAGCAGCGCGGCCAGCGCCACGAGCGCTCCCCGGGCCTGCCCGATGGCCTTCATCTCCTGCCAGTGCCCGAGCAGCATGATGGTGACCAGCGCGGCCAACTCCCACCAGAAGTCCAGGTCGAAGACGCCCACGCTGGTCGCCAGGGACGCGGTGTACGCCACGGTGATCGCCATCGCGACCAGCAGCATCATCCCGGGCGCCCGGTCCCGCACCTCCCGGACCGCACCGACCAGGAACGGCCAGCCGCCCCACCAGAACACCGCCGAGCCGAGCACCGGACCCACCCAGGAGCGGCCGGGAACGTCCCAGCTCAGACCCAGCTGGTCCCAGACCAGGTGGCTGGCCAGGACCACCGGGATGGTGAGCGCAAGGCAGACCCAGAAGCGACGACGGAACATCGCCGGATCGTGCCCGGCGTGCTTGTCGTGCCCGGCGTGCTTGTCGTGCCCCGCTTGCTGCGGGGGCGCGGCCGGGGTGGCGTGCCGCTCATGGCCGGGATCGGGCGGTGATTGAGCGGGCATGTCTCCAACATGCCTGGCCGGGGACCGGCACGCGAGCGGTTCGGCGGCGACACTCCGTCACGACCTGCGTCCCCAAGCCGGGCTGGTTAGCATTCCCCACGATGACCCCCCGCATGCCGCTGCACGAACGGGCACCGGCGCCGCCACCCGGTGGCGTCGCTCCTGGCCGCCCGGGCCGGGCACTGACCATCCGTGATCGGATGGTCGTCGGTCAGCGATCCGCCGCGTCTCCCGCCGCGATTCCGCAGTGCGGATGAACCGACCGGCCCACTGACACGTACCCCGCACCGGATCGTTGGGAGTCTCGCCTTGGGTTCCGACCACACCCGCCCCGCTCCGTCCGCCCCGCCCCGGGTCCGGCGGATCCTCATCATGACGGTGGTGCCCCTCTTCGTCGCCACCGTGCTCGCAGCACTGCTGCTCTGGCCGCGCGGTGGGGCACCGGAGACCGACGGCGGGGCGGATGTGCCGCGCTTCCCCGGCACGGTGACCCGGGTGGTGACCGAACCATGCCCGCCGACACCGTCGAGCCCGGAGGGCACACCACGCGTCGGCGGCGGGCAGTGCGGCACTGTCGACGTCCGGGTGGACGATGGGCCGTCCGCCGGCCAGCAGGTGCAGACACCGGTGCCCGACGGGCCGGGCGCACCCCGGGTCGCGGTCGGCGACGAGGTCATCCTGGTCGAGCTGACCGATCCCACCGATCCCAGCACCAGCAACTGGAACATCTCCGAGCACCAGCGTGGCACCCCGATGCTGTGGTTGGCGGTGGTCTTCGCCGCGGCGATCGTCGCGTTCGGTAGGTGGCGGGGCCTGGCCGCGCTCGCCGGGTTGGCGGCCAGCTTCGCCATCCTGCTCACCTTCGTGCTGCCGGGCATCGGCGCCGGCAAGTCACCCCTGCTGGTGGCGGTGGTGGGTGCCGCCCTGATCATGTTCGTGGTGCTCTACCTGACGCACGGGGTCACCGCACAGACCTCGGTCGCGGTCCTCGGCACCCTGGGCAGCCTGGTGCTGACCGGCGTGCTCGCCACCATCGCGACGGCGGCAACCCACCTCACCGGCTTCGGCAGCGAGGACGCCACCACGCTGTCGATGTTCCAGGGCGACGTGGACCTGCACGGTCTGCTGCTCGCCGGGATCATCATCGGCTCGCTCGGGGTGCTCGACGACGTGACGGTCACCCAGGCGGCCACCGTCACCGAGTTGGCGCACGCCAACCCCGGCCTGACCCGGTTGCAGCTCTACCGGGCCGCGACCCGGGTCGGCCGCGCGCACATCGCCTCCACTGTCAACACCATCGTGCTGGCGTACGCGGGCGCGTCGCTGCCCCTGCTGCTCCTGCTCACCGCCGACGCGCGGCCGATCGGGCAGATCCTCACCAGCGAGTTCCTCGCGCAGGAGATCGTCCGCAGCGCGGTCGCCACCCTCGGCCTGATCGCCGCCGTGCCACTGACCACCGGGCTGGCCGCAGTGGTGACCGCGGCCGGGCGCACGGACGCCACACCGTCCACCGACGCTTCCGCCCCGCGACCTCAGCCGGACCGGGCGGAGGCACTGGCCGCACTCATCTCTCCGCGAGCGGGTCGCTCCGACGAGCCGGAACCGACGCGGACCCCACCCCCATCCACCGCCACCGACGGGTGGCCGGAGCCGAACAGGAGCACGGATACGGCATGGTGACACTCCTCAGCGTGACCAGATCGGGCGTCCACCCTGAGAACCACGTCACTGGTCACTCAACGCTATGGCGAAATGACGCTTTTGGTCGGCATCCAGGCGTAGCTCACACGGCCGACTCTCGGGTAACCTCGCTGCCGGTTACCGATGAAGGCGCGAAGCGGCGCCTGCGGTGCCACCGCCCAATCGCCAACCGGCGAATCGGGGACCCAGGTACGTGGGGTGAATCCGCGTCAGCGGTAGGGGCCACTTCCGCCCCGAACCCGTCAGCTAACCCGGTCGGCGGTCGACGGAAGGGAACATTGTGACGGCACCCCTACGCCGCTGGTTGACACCCGTGGTGGCCGTGATCGCCGCATTGACCGTGCTCGCCGGGCCCCTCCCGGCCCACGCCGCCCCGACGACCCCCACACCGTCCGGGCACGAGGAGGACGGCGAGCCGCAGCTGCTCACCGACGTCATCGAGCAGGCGAACCGCGACTACTCCGCCGCCAAGTCCCAACTGGACAAATCCAAGAAGCGGCAGTTGGAGCTGGCCCTGGAGGTCGACCGGGCCAAGGCCGACCTGGACGCGTTGACCCCACAGGTCGGGCTGATCGCCGCCCAGTCGTACCGGACCGGCCGGATCGGCGCGCTCGCGATGCTGCTGGAGAGCAAGGCTCCCGACGCCTTCGTCCAGCGCGCCGCGGTGCTCGACGAGATGAACATGGTCAATGAGAAGAAGCTCGCCGAGGTCAACACGGTGAAGGCCCGCGCCGAGCAGGCCAAGCTGGCCCTCGACGCGGAGGTCCGCGAGCAGCAGAAGCAGACCGCCCTGATGGCGAGGCGGAAGAGCGAGGCGGACAAGGCGCTCTCCCTCGTTGGCGGCAAGGGCTTCACCGGCGGCCTGGTGGACGCCACCTCGAAGGTGGCCAAGATCGGGCCGGGTCGCACCGCCGACGGTAACTGGAAGCCGCAGTCGTGCAGCGAGAATGACCCGACCACGTCCGGTTGCGTCACGCCCCGCACGCTGCACGCGTACAAGGAGGTCAAGGCGGCCGGCTACAACCGGTTCGTCGGCTGCTACCGATCCGGTGGGCCGTGGGAGCACCCGAAGGGCCGTGCCTGCGACTGGTCGCTGCAGAAGAGCGGCTTCGCCCCGTGGCACAACGATGACACCCGGAGGTACGGCAACAACGTCGCCGCCTTCCTCATCCGTAACGCCGACCGGCTGGGCATCTACTACGTGATCTGGAACCGGCAGATCTGGTTCCCGGCGACCGGCTGGAGTTCGTACAGCGGGCCGTCGAACCACACCGACCACGTCCACATGTCGCTGCTCTGACCCGCTGAACCCTCGCCGAGGGCCGTTCCGCGTCGCGCGGAGCGGCCCTCGTCGCGTCAGGCGGCGGCGGGCGCGGCCGGGTCGAGGGGCCCGGCCTCCTCGCCGAGCGTCGCGAAGCCGGCCGGCACGGCGGCCACCGGGCGGACCGCTCCGGCGGCGAGCCGGTACGACACACCGACCACCGCGCACCGCCCCTGCGCCACCTCGTCGGCCAGCACCGGCGACTGCCCGAGCAGCGTCTCGACGGTCTGTGCGATGTGGATGTCGACGATGCCGTCGATGTCCTGCACACCCTCGGTCTCGGCCCGGCGCAGGCTGGGCAGCACCGCGTCGACCACCGCCCGCAGGTGCCCCTGAGGTTGGGTGCCGGTCGTGGCGACCTCCCGGGCCGCCTGCACCGCACCGCACGAGTCGTGCCCGAGCACCACCACCAGCGGGGTGCCCAGCACTGTCACCGCGTACTCCACGCTGCCGAGCACCTCGGGGCCGGCGGTGTGGCCGGCGGTGCGGACCACGAACAGGTCGCCCAGCCCGCGGTCGAAGATGATCTCAGCGGCCAGGCGGGAGTCGGAGCAGCCGACGATCACCGCGAACGGGTGCTGCCCGTCGGCCACTGCGGCCCGATGCCCGGCGTCCTGGTTGGGGTGGCGGGGGGCGCCGCCGACGAAGCGCCGGTTGCCGGCGACCAACTCGGCGTACGCGCGGGCCGGCTCGCTCAGCGCCGGGGCGCGGTCGGTGGTCCGCTGCGGGCCCGGCTGTCCGCCGGGCGTTCCGGAATGACTCATCCCCGCACCTCGTCTCGACGCATCTGACCTGGTCAACCGGCTCTTGAGCCGGGCCGGCGGCGGGCGCTGGCTCGGCTTTTACGGTCACACGCACCGTAAGATGCGTCAAGGTATACGTGATATGGATTTCATACGTTGACCTCAGCTCGCCCCTGGGTAACGCACCTCGGGCAGGGCCGACGAGACTCCTCGAGGGCAGGGTCGGCATCCGGAGAGGCGGTCACACGATGACGAAGACGGCGGCGGGCGACACCGGTGGTGGGCGGAACTGGACGTTCCTCACCAATCACGGGCACGTTCTGCTGGCCATCGCCCGCGACCCCACCGCCCGGCTGCGGGATGTCGCCGCCGAGGTCGGCGTGACCGAACGTGCCGCGCAGGCGATCGTCGCCGACCTGGAGGCGGGCGGATACCTGCACCGCACCCGCGTCGGGCGGCGCAACGAGTACACCCTCAACCCGTCCGGTCGGTTCCGTCATCCCGCCGAGGCCGACCGCCAGGTCGGTGCCCTGCTCGCGCTGTTCGCCGATCCGTCCACCGCGGAGGTCGGCCCCCAGGCCTGACCCTCGGTCGCCGGGCCGCTGCCCGACCGGGCACAGCGGTAATCTCTGCGAGTGCGCGAATGCCCGCCGTTGAGCGCGACCACCCTGTCCCGTCGTCCCGTCACAGCGGTCCTCAGTGGAGCGCTGGCGGCTCTGCTCGGCGCCGGCCTGGTGGCACCCACCCCGGCAGCCGCGGCAGCGCCCTCCTGCGGCCCAGCCAGCGAGGAGAGCCTGACGGAGACGCCATGGGCGTTGCGCCGACTTGAGCCGTCCTCGGCGTGGCCACTGTCCCGGGGCGCCGGCGTCACGGTGGCGGTGATCGACTCCGGGGTCTCCGCGACCCATCCGCTGCTCAATGGTCAGGTGCTCGAAGGCCGCGACTTCAACGATCTGCCGGCCAACCAGGGCCAGTGCGACCTGGTCGGGCACGGCACGATGATCGCCGGCATCATCGCCGGCCGGGAGGGCACGGGCGTCCCGTTCAGCGGCATCGCCCCGGCTGCCCGCATCCTCCCCGTCCGGGTCCTGCCGGACCTCAAGGACACCAACGACCCCGACCTCCCCGGGCAGATCGCCGCGGCCATCGACTGGGCGGTCGAGCAGGGCGCCGACGTCATCAACCTGTCCCTGACCACCGTTCCCGGCCCCGAGCTGACAGCCGCCGTCGAGCGGGCCCTGGCCAAGCGGGTGGTGCTGGTCGCCGCCGCCGGCAACCGGCAGGAGGGCCAGCAGGACAGACCGGGTTACCCGGCCGCGTACCCCGGGGTGATCGCCGTCGGTGGGGTCGACGAGCAGGGCGGTCACGTGGGCAGCTCGATCAGCGGCGACTACGTCGACATCGCCGCACCGGGGTTGAACATCATCGGGCCGGCACCGCAGGGAGCCGGCTACCGCGGCGAGCCGAACGGCGGCACCAGCTACGCCGCCGCGTACGTCTCGGGGGCGGCCGCGCTGGTCCGGGCCGCATACCCGGACCTCAGTCCACAACAGATCGCCGAACGGCTGGAACGCACGGCCGACAACCCACCGGAAGGCCACAACGCCGACATCGGCTACGGCATGGTGAATCCATACCGTGCGGTGTCGAGCCTGCTGGGCACCCGGACGAACCCGCCCGCCGGCGCCCTCCCGATGCCCCCGGCGCAGGACGACCCGCTGGGCTGGCAACGCCCCGCCGCGATCTGGGCGGCGGCGGTCGGTGGCCTGCTCACCGTGCTGCTGCTGATCGCGCGACCGATCGTCACCCGTGGTCGCCGACGGGGCTGGCGCCCGGGCCGGCGCACCGACTCAGCGGCTGCCGGCTGACCGGCGCCGCCGCACCGAGGCCAGATACAGTGCGGCTCCGGCCCGGATCAACCGGACCGGAGCCGCCCCGCCGAATGCCTCAGCCCCACACCTTCGAGTTGCTCATCTCGGTGGTGAGGTAGTTTTCCCGGGCGATGCCGACGGCGCCGCCGATCTCGTTCAGGATGCGGTTGATGTCCTGGACCGCCGCGTCCCACTTGGCCTGGTGCTGCTCGTAGGCAACCCGGTCCTCGCCGTCCCAGTGGAGCTTGGTCAGCATCGACCGCAGCGTGTCGAGCTTCTCCTCGAGGGTCTTCGAGATGGCCTGCATCTGCTGGTTGCTGCTCTCGAGGACCGCATAGTCAACTTTGATCGTCACGATTTCCTCCTCTGCTGGCTGCGGATCACGGGTTGAGAGCAGAGTGGAACTTGTCCAGCATCTGCTGCTGCTCTTCGTCGTTGACCTGGTGCGTCGTACCCGACTTGTCGAGCAGATCGGCGATGTTGTCCATCGCCGTCAGCAGCTTGCTCGTGTCTTCGCTCCAGCGCGTCATCAGCGACTGGAAGCCCGTGGACGCCTGGCCCTTCCATGCCATCGCCAGGTCGTCGACCACGTTCCAGAGCTTCTTCAGCTCGCCGTCAACCTCGCTGCGCGTGGACCGCACGTCACTCGCGGCGGTATGCAGAGTCGCTGCTTCGACCTCGAACGCCATGCCTCACACCCTTCCGTCATGTTGTGGTGGCGGATTCGCCGCACCCCTCCCCCGCGGCAAGGCAGCAACACCCCACCGACGGACACTCCAGTGAAGACCGTAGCCGAAGCAGACCAGCCCTCGCAGCCCTGACCGGCGACGTCCGATGGATGGTGGTGAATCGGACCTGAGCGGCCGATCACCTCGCACCGGACGGCGGACACCGGTCAGGACGGCTCCGCCCAGGCGGTCTGGATCAGTTGCTGGCCATCACGCCGTCGGACGAGGGTGCCGCGACCAGGCGGCTGCGGGCTCGGCCGCAACGTTCCGAAGACCGCGCCCTCCTCCCGGTTGCCGGACATCAGCAGGCCCGGTGAGTCCAGTTCGCGCAACCGTTGCAGCACCGGCTCGTAGAGCGCCCGGGACACCCCGCCGACCCGACGTGTGATGACCAGGTGCAGACCGATGTCGCGTGCCTGCGGCAGCAGCTCCTGCAGGGCGCTGAGCGGATTGCTGCCACCGGAGGCGACCAGGTCGTAGTCGTCCACCAGGATGTACAGGTCGGGGCCCTTCCACCAACTGCGGTCGCGCAGCTGGGCGGTGGTCACGTCCGGGCCGGGCAGCCGGTTGGACAACGCGCTGCGGATCGAGCCGAGGCCCTGCGCGAACGCCTGGTTCGACGGGGCGTAGTCCAGCAGGTGATCACCCTCGACCGCACCCAGCAGACCACGCCGGTAGTCGGCGATCACCAGGCGGGCCTGCGCCGGCGTGTACCGCTCGGTGATGCCCCGGGCGATCAACCGCAGCAGGTTGGTCTTGCCGCACTCCGCGTCGCCGAAGACCGTCAGGTGCGGCTCGTTGACCAGGTCCAGGTAGACCGGCGCGAGTGCCGACTCGTTGACACCGATCGGCAGGCCAGGTGCCGACCGGTCGATGAGCCGGGCCAGCTCGGCCACCGGAAGCCTGCGCGGCAGCAGCCGCACCTTCGGCGCCGGACGCCCCGGCCAGTTGGCCGCCACGTGCCCCGCCAGGGACAGCGACGCCTCACTCAGGTCTTCGATGTCCCGACGACCGTCGATGCGCGAGATGGCCGTGAGGAAGTGCAGCTTGTCGCGCGTCAGACCGCGACCGGGCGACTTCTCCGGCACGTTCGTCGCTGCCCGACGATCGATCTCGGACTCCGACGCGTCACCGAGGCGCAGCTCCAACTTGGTGCCGAGCAGATCCCGCATGTTGATCCGGATCTCAGCCCAACGCACCGCCGTGAGCACCACGTGCACGCCGAAACCGAGCCCCCGGTTGGCCAGCGTGGTGATCGTCTGCTCCAGCTCCTCGTACTCCTGGCGCAGCGTGTTCCAGCCGTCCACCACCAGGAACACGTCGCCGAACGGGTCGTCCGCGAACTCACCGGCGGCCCGGCGACGACGGTAGCTGGCCACCGAGTCGATGCCGTGCTGGGCGAAACGCGTCTCCCGGTCGTCCAGGACGGCGACCACCTCGGCCACCGTCCGGCGGACCGCCTCGACGTCCCGACGACCGGCCACCCCCGCCATGTGCGGCAACCGGTCGAGACTGCGCAGCGCGCCCCCACCGAAGTCCAGGCAGAAGAACTGCACCTCACGCGGCGTGTGGGTGAGTGCCAACGAGGCGAGCAGCGTACGCAGCATGGTGCTCTTGCCACTCAGTGAGCGGCCGACGATGACCACGTTGCCGCCGGCGCCCGCCAGCTCGACCATCATCGGGTCACGGCGCTGCTCGTACGGTCGGTCCACCACCCCGACCGGTACGGTCAGCCGCCCCCGCCCGGGCCAGGACGCCGTGCACAGCCCGTAGGTCGGGTCGACCGCCAGCGCGCCGAGCAGCTCGCCGAGGCCCGGCGGATCGGCCAGCGGCGGCAGCCACACCTGGTGGGCGGGACGCCCTCGACCCTTGAGCTGGTCGATCAGCACGTCGAGCATCGCCACGGCCTTGCCGTCGGCCGGTTGCTCCGGCTCGGGCGTGGTGGCCACCGGCACCTGCGGGACCTGGGCCGGAACGAAGTCGAGGCCGTACGGCACGATCCGTCGCTGCACCAGCGCCTGCGACGCGGAGGCCTGCTGCCCCGGCGCCCGGTACGCCCCCGACACGTACGCGGCCCGGAACCGCAGCATCGTGCTCGTGTCGGTCTTCAGGTAACCGTGACCGGGCGCGTTCGGCAGCTCGTACGCGTCCGGGACACCGAGCACGATCCGGCTCTCCACAGCGGAGAAGGTACGCAGACCGATCCGGTACGACAGGTGAGTGTCCAGACCGCGGAGCTTGCCCTCTTCGAGTCGCTGGCTGGCCAGCAGCAGATGCACGCCGAGCGACCGGCCCAGTCGGCCGATCATCACGAACAGGTCGATGAAGTCGGGCTTGGCGGCGAGCAGCTCGCTGAACTCGTCACAGATGATCAACAGGCTGGGCATCGGGGCGAGCGGCTCGCCGGCCGCACGGGCCTTCTCGTACTCGAAGCGGGAGACGTAGTTGCCGGCCGCCCGCAGCAGCTCCTGCCGGCG
Organism: Micromonospora sp. M61; assembly: GCF_018070245.1. NCBI lineage: Bacteria > Bacillati > Actinomycetota > Actinomycetes > Micromonosporales > Micromonosporaceae > Micromonospora > Micromonospora sp. M61. The sequence continues at coordinate 75,455 of NZ_JAGPYA010000021.1, forward strand.
CACCATCTCCCCGGCGAGCGCGTCGCGCATCCGGTCGACCAGCGGCAGCTCGTCGGCCAGGTTGGTGATGACCGCGCTGGTGTGCGGCAGCGCCTCCAACGAGGCGAACGTCGCGCCGCCCTTGAAGTCCACCAGGACGAAGTTCAGCTCCTCCGACGAGTGGGTCACCGCCAACGCGGCCACCACCGTCCGGAGCAGCTCGCTCTTGCCCGACCCGGTCGCACCGATCACCAGACCGTGCGGGCCCATGCCCTCGTGCGCCGACTCCTTGAAGTCCAGCTCGACCACGTTGCCGTCCGGGCCGACACCGAGCGGGATGCGCAGCCGGTCCCGGTGACCCCGCGGTCGCCAGGTGTTCTGGACGTCGACCGTCGCGGCGTCACCCACACCGAGCAGGTCCGGCAGCTCCATGCTGCGGGCCAGCGGCTCGTCGCTGCTGGTCTGCTGCTGGGAGAGCCGGTACGGGGCGATCTGCCGGGCCAGCCCTTCGGCGGCCTCGGCGCTGAGCTGGTCAGGTCGACCCAGCGGCGACGACGAGCTGCCCCGGACCAGGTCGAGCGAGCTGCCGTCAGCCACGTCGAGGCAGAGCAGCCAGCGGCCCGCGTCGCGCGGCACCGTCCCGGAAAGGTCGATCACGGTGGTGCCGAGCAACCCTGGCCCCACCAGTTGGCAGGTCGGTGAGACCTCCCCGCCGTCGATGACCACGACCAGGTGCGCGGCGGTGGTCAGCGGCTTGGCCTCGGGGGCGAACCGGGGTCGCCCCGCCAGCTCACCGGCGAGCGCGGCCTCGGCCTCGGCCAGGCTGGCGAAGACCAACCGGCGCGCGCCGGCGGCGTCCGTACGGGCGCTGTGGTGGGCGTGTGGCAGCCACTTGACCCAGCCCCAGGACGACTGTCGGTCCGGAGCGGCGACCACCGCGACCACCAGGTCGTCCGGTGCGTGGAAGGTGGCCAGCTGCCCGAGCGCGGCCCGGGTCAGGTTGAGCACGGGCTCGCGGTCGCCACGCAGCGCCACCCGGCTGAACGCGCGCACCGACAGGGCGGTCGGCAGCTCGGGCACTGTGGAGTGCGCGCGCACGAACCGGCGGAGCGCGATGGCGCTCATCGGCTCCAGGTCCTCCACCGGCTTCGTCTCCGGCGGGACGATCTCCACGGCCAGCCGCTGCGGGCCGAGGGCGATGCGGGTCTCGCCGAAGTCGTCCTCGGTGATCCGCCGCTCCCAGAGGCGGCGGGACGCCGCGATCGACCAGAGCGCGTCGGGCTCCGGGTGCCGCCAGGCCATCGCGGCCCGCTGCTGCTCAGCGGCCCGCCGGGTGCGCTTGCGCATCTGGGCCAGGTAACGCATGTAGTCGCGGCGGTCGGCGTTCAACTCGGCCTTGTCCTTGCCACCGCTGTTGGCGAGTGAACCGATCGCCATGCCGAGCATCGAGACGCCGAAGAGACCACCGGCGACGTACGTCATCATGCCGCCGCCCTTGCCGGCGTAGAGGAAGGCCATCGCACCGACCCCGCAGAACATCGGCAGGATCATGAGCAGCTGCCCCATGCCGCGGGGCGTCGGCTCCGGCAGCTCGGGAGGCGACTCCAGCAGCACCTCGCCGCGCGGTAGGGCGGGCCCCGGCTGACGCGGGAGCCTGCGGAACACGACAGTGCTCACGGCTGTCTCCTCCCCAGAAGCGGCCCTGATGACGTGCCGCCGCGGACCGGAGCCCGCGGGTGGGCATCGTACGTGCCCGCCATCGTAGGTAATCTGCCGTGGGCGCGGTGGACCCGGACGCAGCATCGCGGCCAGCCGATCACAGACGCACACCTGGAGGCCACTGTGGCGACGAACACGGCGACCGGTGGTCTGAGCCGGATCACCATCGTGGCTCCGCGTACCCGGATGGACCTGGCGCTGCCATCAGACGTTCCGATGGCGGACCTGCTTCCCACCCTGCTGCGCTACGCGGGTGAGGACATGGCCGACGAGGGCGCGCGGCAGGGTGGCTGGGCACTGTCCAGACTGGGCGGAGCGCCGCTGGACGGTGGGCGTACGGCTGCGCAGCTCAGCGTCCGTGACGGTGAGGTGCTCTACTTCAATCCGCGGTCCGCGGCCGCTCCGGAGATCGTCTTCGACGACGTGGTGGATGCGGTCGCCACCGCGACCAACCAGCGCCCCGGTGCCTGGCAGGTCGGTGCGACCCGATCCTTCGCGGTGGTCTTCGCGGCGGCGGCGCTCGGCGCCGGTGCGTTGGCCGCGCTCTTCGCCGGCCCGCCGCACCTGCCCGGCGCGGTGGCCGCCCTGCTGGTCGCGGTGGCGTTGCTGGTGGGTGCGGCGGTGCTGTCCAGGGCCGTCGGCGACAGTCAGACCGGCGCGGTACTGGCCATCGTCGGCCTGGTGCACGCCGCCGCCGGCGGTCTGCTGCTGCTCGCCGGTGATCGGCCGCTGACCGAGCTGGCCAGCCCGCACGTGCTGCTGGCGTCGACCGCTGCGGTGGTCGCCGGGGCGGTGGCCGTGATGGCGGTCGGTGACCGGTACCCCCTCTTCTTCGCCGCGATCGGGGTGGGGGCCGCGACCGGCCTGGGCGCACTGCTCTGCCTGGTCTTCGGCCTGGACGCGCCGGCGGCCGCGGCGGTGGTGGCCGCTGTGGCGTTCGGCGTCGTGCCGGCGCTGCCGATGATGGCCTACCGGCTGGCGAGACTGCCGGTGCCGTCGATCCCGACCGGCCCGGAGGACCTGAAGACCGACACCGAGTCGGTGGACGGCCGGCAGGTGCTCCAGCGCAGCGAACGCGCCGACCAGTTCATGACCGGTCTGCTGTGGACGGTGTCGCTGCTGGTGCTGGGCGCTCAGTTCGTGCTCGCCCTAGACGGGCGCCTGCCGGCGGTGCTGCTGTGCCTGGTGCTGGCCCTGCTGTCGCTGCTGCGGGCCCGACCGCTCCTGGGCCGCGCGCAGCGCACCCCGGTGCTGCTGGCGGGCACCGTCGGGCTGGGTCTGGCCGCTGCGGCCACCTTCGCCGACGGATCGCTGTCGGTCCGGCTCGGTCTGATCCTCGGCGGGCTGGTGCTGGCCGCCGTGGTCAGCCTGATCTACGGTCTGAGCGTCGCCGGCAAGCGCATCTCGCCGGTCTGGGGCCGCCTCCTCGACATCGCCGAGATCCTGCTGATCATCGCGCTGGTCCCGCTCGCCTTCTGGGTGTGCGGCCTCTACGGCTGGATCGTCAACCTCCGGCCCTGACCGCCCGCGCCGGTCCCTACGCTTGCGGGCGGGTGGAGACGCCCAGCGCGGATGCGACCGGCGCGGTGGCGTAGACGCCCGGACCATGCTGACCGTCCAGGGGTCGGGCGGACATGCCCGTCCGATGGGCGACGTCACGTACCACCTTGACCAGCGCCTCGACGTGGTTGTCCATTGCGGCGACCCGCAGCAGCGGCGCCGCCACCCGGCCGTCCACCGACACGGTCGCGGCAACCGTGTGCGACGGTGCCGAGGTCGCGGTGATCGCGTCGACGAGCGGACCGAGTGGCGCGTCCGAACGACCCCGCAGGGTCATGCACCGGTGGGTCCAACCGCCGCCGCGCAGCCCTCGCCAGGTCTCCGTCGGCGCCTCCGGGCCCAGATCCAGACCGGCGGCCGAGACGACGGCCGCGCGCAGCTCCTCGCGACCCAGCGGCCGATGCGCCAGACCCGCGCTGGTCAACGCCTTGCCGAGCCGACCGATCCCGGCGGCCACGGTCCGGTGTACGCCGGGCAGACCGCCACCCCTGCTCACCGCCTCGACCCGCGCGTCGCTGACGGTGAGCCGCAGCGCCACCCAGACGGTCCGGTGAGCCGCTGGCGGCGCACCGGGCGCCGGGTACCAGACCAGGGTGTGTGCGACGACCTGGGCCCGGGAGACCGGGGCGCTGAAGTCCGTGAGCACGCCCAAAGCCTGATCCACGGTGGAGGCGTGCGCCGAGCCGACCGTCGTACCGCTGGCGGACTGCAACGCGACAGCGGCGAACCACCCCTGAGCGTCCTGCCCGATGCCGAGCCGGGTGCCCCGGTCGGTCAACTCGATGAAACTCAACTCGGGGGCGAGCGCGACCAACCGCGGGTCGGTGGCCGTGCCGCCGGCCAGCGCCGCCGACGCGCGCTCACCGCGACGTCGCATCCGCCGGCGCAGGAGCAGATCCTCGAACCACCAGCGGCCACCCCTGCGGGCGAAGGTCGCCAGGACGACCAGCACCGCCGCGCCGCCCGCCACGGGAAGCACCCAACCGGGCCCGGCCGACGCGGCCCAGACGCCGACCACGCACAACTCCAACAACACGAGCTGCCCGACCAGCACCGGGCCGACCCGTCCACGGCCGGGCCGGTCGGTCGGCGGCGTCGACCGCGCCGCAACGGTGGACGGGTCCGTGGCCGCTCGGGCGGGTCGTGCCTGAACCTGCGTCATCGCTGACTGTCCCTCCTGCACGTACGACTCTGCGCCGGGTCGGTCCGGTGCCGGCCATGAACGGTGGTCCCGAGGAACCCCGGTCGGCCCCTTATCGTAGGGAAGCCCGCGACGGCACCCCGACCTGATCGTCGCGGATCCACCCCGCCGGAGGTAAGTCATGCGGACCCGCCGCGATCAGGTGCAGGCGTACCGCTTCGTCACCCGCCGGATCGTCTCCGCGTTGCTGTCGGGCGATCCGGAGACCACCAACCTGCCGATGCGGCGGCTCGGCATGGCCGTCTTCGGCAGTGTCATCACCGCAGCCGTCGTGCTCGGTGGCGTCGGCGCCTACGGCCAGCTGACCGGGAACACCGCGCCGCTGAACGACCAGGCCCTGGTCATCGAACGGGAAACCGGCGCGACGTACGTCTTCATGAGCGGGCAGCTGCATCCGACGCTCAACTACGCGTCGGCCCGCCTGATCCTCGACAAGCCCGACGCCGAGGTGCGGACGATGTCCCAGGCGGCACTGCGGGACCGTCCACGGGGGTTGACCCTCGGCATCGTCGGGGCGCCGGACGCTCTGCCGGACCGCAAGTCGCTGACCGGTCTGCCCTGGTCGGTCTGCGACGTGCCCGATCCGGTCGACCCGCAGCGCTCCCGCACCCGGGTGGTGATCGACCGGGCGCTGCCCGGCGGTGTGCCGCTGGGCGACCGGGCGGTGCTGGTCGTGGTGGACGATCAGAAGTACCTGGTCACCGACAACATCCGACTCCAGGTGCTCGGCGGTGACCAGACGATCACGGCGTTGAAGTTGCCCGGCGCCGCGCAGTTGCGGGTCGGACAGCAACTGCTCAACGCCGTACCGGCCGGGCCACCGCTGCGCAAGCCGTCGCTGGCCGGTGAGGGCGAGTCCAGCACCCGGATGGTGGCCGGCCGACCGGCCAAGATCGGTCAGGTGTTCAGCGCGGCCGGGCGGCACTACGTGCTCACCCGGGAGGGCCTCGCGTCGATCAGTGAGATCACCGCCCTCCTGATGGTCGGCGGCGGCGGTCAGATCACCGACATCACCCCCAATCAGGCGGGCGAGCTGTATGTCGAGCAGCGGGTCGAGGAGGAGGGGCTGCCGGAGACGATGCCCGCCTTCCACCCGGCCACGTCGGGTCGGACCGCCCTCTGCGCGACGTACCGGGCGAGCAGTTCCGGCGGCCCTCCCACCACGACCCTGGAGGTCTTCGACCGGGTGCCGAACGAGCTGACCGCGACCGATCCGGGCGCGGTGCCGGTGCCACAGACCAGACGGGACGCCGTACGCACCGCCGAGGCGGTCCTGCTGCCCGGCGGCAAGGGCGTCATCGCGCAGGCCTCGCCGGGTGCCGGGACCAGCGGTTCCGGTGCCGCCGGTTCGACGATCTACCTGATCAGCCCGCAGGGCATCCGCTACCCGCTCGGCTCGGCGGAGACGCTGGGGGTGCTCGGTTACGGCGGGGTCACTCCGCTCGCGGTGCCCGGTTCGCTGCTCGCACTGATCCCGACCGGGCCCACCCTGAAGCGTGAGGACGCGCTCTCGGTCTTCTCGCCCGACGGGTCGGCGGCGGCGGCATCTCCGGCCGGACCGGCGCCGTCTCCTCCGCCAAAGAGCACTACGTCGCCGACCGGTGGGGCGGTCGGCGCGACGCCGACGGCCTCGGGATCGACGGGAGCCGACGGCTGAGCAGCCGTGACGGGTCGCCCCGTGTCGCAGTGGTGGACTAACCTGAGTGTCGCTGACGGTTGTCAACCAGAACGACGGGGATGTTTGCCATGACCGGGCGTACGGAAGTCGACCTGCTGTCCCTTGAGGACTTCCACCTGCATCTGGCATCGCGGTTGAGCCAGGTGGAGTCGGTGCTGCGCAAGCTCAACACCGAGATGCAGTGCCGCCCACCCGCGTTGGGTTCGTTCTTCGACGCCACCGACAAGGCGCGCCGCTACAGCGAGGTCCACCAGTCCTATGTCGATCAGGCTGAGCGCGTGCGGCGGGCGGTGCTGGCGGCACAGCAGGCGACGAGCACGATCCTGAGCAACTACCGCACCGCCGAGGCACGAAACGCGGCCAACGCCACCGATGTCACCGCCGCGCTGACCGGGGTCGACCAGGCGTTGCAGCCGAAGGAGGACGGGCGTGTCTGACTCCACCCACCGCTACGAGGGCAGCAGCCACCAGGAGCTCTACGACGGCGTGATGGCCGGCCAGCCGGAGCAGATCGAGGGCGTGGCCGCCCAGTGGGCCGAGCTCAAGGGAATCCTGGACGGTCTCAGCCGGGAGCTGAGCGGCGACCTGGAGAAGCTCGGCAACACCTGGACGGGCTCGGCCGGTCGTGAGTTCCACCGGCGACTCAGCCTGATCGTCGCCCACTCCGACGCGCTGAGCGACGGGATGTCCGGCGTCAAGCAGGGGCTGACCATGATGGCCGACCATCTGCGCACGGCCCGCAAGCAGGCCGAGAGCCCGGAGGAGACCGACGACAACGACAAGGCGTTGTCCGGTGCGGCCAAGGGTGCCATCACCTTCGGTCTGCCGGGCGCCGTGGTCATGGGCCTCGCGGGTCACCAGCAGGACAAGGAAGAGCAGGAGAAGGCCCACCAGCGGATGGTGAAACTGGTGGCCAAACTGGCCGACGGTTACGAGATCTCCGCCTACGACCGCGTGGTCGACCCGCCCCTGCCGAAACCGGACACTCCCGACACGGTCAGCAAGGACCCGACGTCCCCTCGCAGCGTTCCGAGCATCGCCACGGCGACCGCCGGGCCCAGCAGCACCAACGTGACCGCGCGCACCGGCGACGCGACCATCGCGAGGCCCGACCGCGTCGCCGCGCCGCCGGTCACCGGCGGTGGCTCGTTCCCCGAGCAGAGTGTCCCCGGCACCGGTGGGGCGCCGACCGTCGGCAGCGGCACGATCGGCGTCGGCAGCGATGTCGATGTCCGCGGCACCTCACTCGCCGGGGCGGACCCGCTGGTCGGCGGCGCGTTGGTCGCTGGTGGTGCCGCCGGGCTGGCTGGTCTGTCCGGGCCGACCACCGTGACCGCTGGCGCCGGGACCGGCCCAGGTCTGCTCTACGGCGGACAGGGTGGGGCACCGGCCGGTGGGGTCCTCCGCACCGCCACCCTCGCCAGTTCGGGCAGCACGCCCACCACGTCGGCTCGTCCGACCGGTGCGGCCGCCCCGGCTGACAGTCGCTCCGCCAGCGGGATCGGGCGCAGCATCGACGGCCAGCGTGGCGGTCGTGCAGGCGCGACCGGCAGCGGCCGCGGAGCGGGCGGCAGCGGTTCCGGCGTGCTCGGAGGACGGGGTCGGCCTCAGGAGGACGACTCCGATGAGCGGCTGACCTGGTTGACGGAGGACGAGATGGTGTGGCGCGACGGCGACAACGCAGCGCCGCCCGTGCTCGGCGCCAGCGACTGACCGTTATCCGCCACGGGCGAGCAGGCGCCCCCGGCGCTGCCGGACGAACGACACAGGGTGCCCCCGACCGGACCAGCTCCGGCCGGGGGCGCCGCCTTTCCCGGGTCTCGATATTCGGCGTCCACAGTGCGCATGGTGGTGGCGGTCACGGCAGAACCGGCGGTCGCCGTGCTGCGGCGCGCCGGGTCGGGCGATAGGTTGGTCGGGTGTCGTCCGCAGCCTGTGTCCGCCCAGCCCGGTGGGCTGTGCTGCGGTCACTGCGCGAGATGACCCGACTGGCGATCACCGCACTGGTGCTCGCGGTCGGCCTCGGTGGCGCTCTCGTTGCGACCTCACCGCCCGCCCCGACGTCTGCGCGACCGAGTGCCGTGAGCAGCCGGGTGGCCACCGTCCGCCCCGATGCCGTGCCGGCCGCCGAGCGCGCGGGCCAGCCTGCCGCCCCGCCCGCCGGCGCGGTCGACACCATCGCCGCACCCGGTCCGGTCACTGCGGTCCCGGGGCACGCGCCGGCCATCGATCCCGGCCGTGGCACCGCGGCGCGGCGCGGCCCGCCCACCCGCTGATCCAGGCCCGGCTGTCCCCGGGGCCCGGTTGCGGGTGATCCGTCGCGGCGCCTGAGTTGCCGCTGACGGCACGATCCCACCTCCCGGCCGACCGGCCCCGTCGGGCTCCTCCTGACACCCGTCGATACCCGCCTTCGAGCGCGAGGTGCTGATCATGCAAACCGTCCTCTCCGCCGTCCTGCCCGACCTGTCCCGAGCCGCCGTCATCTGGCTGAGCCTGCTCGGGGTGGTCGCTGTCGCTGTCGCCGCTCTCCTGCTGCGGCCCGGTCGACTTCGCCTCGACCCGGTCGCCCGGATCCGTCGCGCGGCCATGCCGAGCCAACTCGAACACGCGCAGGAGGAACGGGAGCAGAGCCGCTACGCGCAGGAGGTTGCGGTGGCCGCGGAGCGGGCCACCACCACCGCGCAGCGCCGCCGGGCGGAGTGGGTGGCCGCGCAGGAGGCGGTGGAGGCAGCCTGGCAGACGTACGAGGCTGCCGAGGCTGCCGTGCGACGGCTCGCCGCCGCGGCCGCGATGCCGCTCCCGCACACCGCCCGGACCCCGGCGGAGTACGTGGACCGTGAGCGCTACCTGCACCGTGCCGCCCTCGATGCGTACTGGCGGCGGGAGTTGTCGGTGGAGCAGCTCAGTGAGGTCTTCGCGCACCGGGACGGCTGGGACCCGCGGCTGCACCCGGTCGAGCAGGAGCTGGTGCTGCAACGGGCGATCCGCGACAACCTGGCGGCCCGGCACGCCACCGCCCGTGAGCGGGAGCAGGTTGCCTGGCGGGCGGCCGAGTTGGCAGTGGCGGCGGCCCGCAGTCTGCGCGAGGAGGCCCACGCCGCGACTGGACGGCGGGTCGCGGAGTCGGCGTCGGTGTTGCCGCTCAGCGAGGTCGCCCGGCCGGCGGTCGACCAGACCCGGGAGAACAAGGTGATCGCTCGCGGTCGGGCGACGGTGCCCGCGTTCTGAGCCGTACGGCGTCGGGTGGGTTAGCGTGACGGCATGTCCCGACAGGCGTGGGTGCTCGTGGTGGTCGCCGGCATCCTGGCGATCGCCACTCTGGTCGGTGCCGTGGTGCTCGCGGTGCGGGTGGTGCGTACGCGACGAATGTTGACCGGGCTCGGTGCGGGCGGCAAGTTCGCCTTCTACGGGGCGCTGATCTACACGATCTTCCCGGTCGACGTGCTCCCGGACCCGATCTACCTGGATGACATGGGTGTCCTGGCCGCCGCGCTGATCTACCTCACCCGGCTGGTGCACCAACGACGGGCGGCCGGTCGACAACTGCCCGGTCAGCCGGACGCCCTGCCGGATCGGGACCACGCCCACCGTCGCGTGCCATGATCGGGGTCGGTTCGGCGGACAGGGGACGGGCATGGCGGGCGATCATCGACTGGATGTGCGCGATGAGCGCGTTGTCGCCTTCTGCGCGGAACGGCACCTCGCGACGCTGACCACCCTGCGCGCCGACGGCACCCCGCACGTCGTACCGGTAGGGGTCACCCTCGACCCGGCGGCCGGGCTGGCCCGGGTGATCACCTCCGGCGCGTCCCGCAAGGCCCGTCAGGTGGCCGCTGCGGGCCCGGCGGGCGCGGCAGTGGCCGTGTGCCACGTGGATGGCCGCCGCTGGCTGACCATCGAGGGCCGCGCGGTCCTGCGGTCGGATCCCGCCTCCGTGGCGGAGGCCGAGCGTCGCTATGCCGAGCGGTATCGGGCCCCCCGTCCGAATCCGGAGCGGGTCGTCATCGAGATCACCGTGACCCGGCTCCTGGGGAGCCTCTGACCCCGACCGTGTGACGGGTCGTCCGGAACGGGTCACGGTCAGCGCAGCCCGATTCGCCGGAATCCCTCCCGGCCGGCAGCCGTTGCACCTGATCGCGACGCCCGCAGCCGCGGCCGGTGGAATGCCGGCCGGAGCAGGGCTGTTACGTCCCCGGTACGCCAGTGGCCCAGACCGCCGCTGGTCGTCGCCCCCGTGATGAGCCGAGCGCCATTCCCGGTGCTGCGCCCTCCGCCTGTCGGAGGCGCCAACCCCCGAACGGAGACTCGACCATGAACCCGATCGTCCAGAAGAGTGGTCTGTCCGTCGTCGGCCTGCTCGTCGCCGGCGGCTGCGCCCTCGGCCCCGCGGTAGCCGCCCAGGCCGCCCCGGCGCCTTCCGCGTCGACCTCGTCGAGCCAGACGCAGCGCTCCGCCGAGCGGGTCCTCGGCATCGACTACCAGGCCCAGCCCAACTTCTACTACTGCGGCCCGGCCGCGACCCGGATCGCGTTGTCCGCCCAGGGCAAGGCGCTCTCCCAGGACGAGGTGGCCAAGCTGCTCGGCACCACCGAGGCCGGCACCCCCTCGGCCCTGGACACCACCCGGGTGCTGAACGAACTGACCGGTGGCAAGTACCGGACCACCGAGATTCGTGACTCCGTGGCCCGGCCCGACCAGGTCGAGCAGTTGCGCCGGGACGTACTGGCCGCGGTGGACGCCGGCCGGCCGGTGGTGGCCAACATCAAGGGCACGACCGTCGACACCGACGGCAACCCGCACTCGTACGAGGGTGGCCACTACCTGACGCTCGTCGGCTACCGCGACGGCGGGGACAGCATCCGGGTCGCCGACCCGGCCGACCCGACGCTGGGCGAGTACTGGATGAGCCTGCCGAAGGTCGCCAACTGGATCGCCGAGCGCGGTTACTCCTCCTGATCTGACGGTGTCACCGGGCCGGTCTCCCCTGCGGGGAGGCCGGCCCGTTCGCCATCCGCATCCGGGCGGCCAGGTGCGCGCGCCGACGAGCTCGCAGGGCCCGCGTCGGCCGGACGCGGTGCAGTTGTCGCCGGACCAGCGGGTGCACTGCCGCCTCACCGGCGCCGGCGGCCCGCCGCACGATCCGGTTGGCGTCGTCGGGTTCACAACCGCACGCCCGGAGCAGGTCGCTGGCCGCGGTACGCAGCCCGGTGACCAGCGACTCGCCGAACGATTTGACCCCGCTCGCAGCAGCGTGCCCGGCCAACTCGGCACACTCCTCGATCAATCGGAGAGTGCGTTGTGGGTCGTCGCCGACCCGGCACTCCGTACGCATCTCCGCCACCGCCTGACCCAACCGGGTCATCGCGTCCGGCAGCTGCGGCGGGATCGGCTCGTCGTACTGGAGGGCGGTCGACGACCAGCGGGCCAGGGCGCGGGTGTCCAGCAGCAGCCGTTCGAGGTGATCCGCGCTGCGGGCGTACCGGTGGTACTGCTCGCGGCGGTGCCAGCGGACCGGGGCGAGCGTCACCACCTCCTCCGCCCCGCTCAACGCGTCGTGCAGCCTGCTGACGTCGTCCTCGGTGCCCCGCAGCCGATCGAGGACGCGCAGCGTCCGGTCCCCGTCGCGGTCCCGCAACCCCTGCGCCAGCTCGGCGAGCTGCTCGCAGAGAACCGCGAAGATCGGCGCTGCGGCGCGGTCCAGGACCCGCATCGGGTTGACCGGCAGCAACAGCGCGACCACCACCAGACCGACCGCCCCGCCGACGAGCGCGTCGAAGATCCGGGGTAGCTCCAGGCCACGTTCCATCGGGGCCAGCGTGGCGATCAGCACGGCGGTACCGCCGGCCTGACCCACCAGCGGGCCGCCCCTCCCGGCCACCAGCAAGGCAACGGCGATGGCCAGGGCGACCACCACACCGGTCTGCCACGGACCATTGCCGAGCAGGAAACGCAGCGTGTCGCCGATGATGATGCCCAGGGCCACGCCACCCAGCAGCTCGAACGTGCGTCGAGCCCGCTGGCCGATGGCGGTGGCGATCGTACCGACGGCGGCTGCGGGCGCGAAGACGTGCGATCCCTGCCCGAGCAGCTTCTGGGCGAGCAGGGCGGCGATCGCTGCGGCCAGCCCCGCCTGGATGGAGATCACCAGTGTGACCTCCCACTGGCGGGCCCGGATCCTGCCGGCCTGCCCGCCCCGGTGTCGTGCCCGCTGGACGGCCTGACCGCTCCGCTCGGCAGCCTCGTCGAACCGCGACCGGGCGCGGTCGACGGGTGGGCGGTCGTCGGCCATGGCGGCGCTTACCCCGGCCACGGCGGGGCAGTCGTGCCGATCCGGCATCACCCCAACCACAGGCCCCACCCGGATCATGCAACGCATCGTCGTCCATGGGTTTGTGCAGCCCCGTGGGGGTACCTGGGCCTCACACCTCCCACCGATCCGCAACCGGTAAGGGGCCGTGACATGAGCAACCCGCAGAACGACGACGACCATGACGTCGTCGACATCCTGGTCGCCGACCATCGTGAGGTCGAGGCCCTCTTCGTCGAGTTGGAGACCGGACAGGGCACCCTCGAACACCGCCGCCAACTCGTCGACGTCGTGATCGCCGAACTCGTCCGCCACTCGGTCGCCGAGGAGGCGTACGTCTATCCGATCGCCCGCAAGGCGCTGCCCGACGGCAATGAGATCGCCGATCGCGAGATAGCGGAGCACACCGACGCCGAACGAACCATGAAGGAGCTGGAGTCCGTCGACCCGTCCGACCCGCGCTTCGACGAGTTGCTCGCCCACCTGGTGAGCACGATCCGCGAGCACGTACGCGAGGAGGAGAACGAACTTTTTCCCCGGCTGCGCGCGGCGACCGCCCGGGAGGAGCTGATCGAGGTCGCCGACAAGGTGACGGCGGTCAAGGAGATCGGCCCGACCCGCCCGCACCCGGGAAAACCGCACCACCCGCCGGCGAACAAGCTGCTCGCACCGGGCATCGGTCTGGTGGACCGGCTGCGCGACGCGTTGAGCGGCCGGCCCACCTCGACGGACGAGTTACGCGAGGAGCAGCAGCGCTGACCGGTGCGTCCACACAGAACGCTCCCGGGTCGCCGACGGCGCGGCGACCCGGGAGGCGTCTGGCGAATCAACGGACCTGGTCGCCCTCACCGGTGCGCGCCTGGGCCTGGTCGACACCCTTGTCGATCTTGTCGTCGTACTTGCCGCCGGTGCGCTTGTCGGCCATGTCGCCGGCCTTCTCCATGCCCTGGTCGACCTGCTTGTCGTGCTTGTCCGCGAAGTCCTTGGCCTTGTCCATGAAATCACCCACGGTGCTCCTCCTCAGGTCCGGTTGCTCCTGATTGCGTTCCCTTGGGCGGACAGCGCAAACGCCGTCGTCCCGGACGCGGTTGGCGAACATCCACCCGGGGCACACCGAGCGGCGTACGATCCGCGCGGGCAGCGGCCAGCGTGCAGTTGGAGCGATACGGGTGTCGGCGCAGGACCGGCTGGGTACCGACTCGCCGAGATCGAGGAGGCCGACATGGCGGCAGAGGATCCCGGAGCGACATCGGATCCCGGAGCGACAACGAGCGGCGCCGGCCCGCGCCAGTCGTGGGCGGCGCTGCCCTGGCTGGTCCGAACCGCGGTGTTGTGGAGCGCCTGCCTGGTGGTGATCGTCGCCGGGCTCTACCTGCTGGGCAAGATTGCCGTCCTGCTGGCGCCGCTGGCCATCGCGCTGGCCGCCACCATCTTCCTCACCGCGTTGCTCGACCCGGTGCTGCTCCTGCTGCGTCGGCTGCATCTGCCGTCGGCACTGGCCGCGCTGTGCACCGTACTTCTGCTGCTCGGCATCCTGGTCGGCGTCGGCGCGTTGGTGTGGAACCTGACCGCCAGTCAGTTCGACCAGCTCAGTCAGGAGTTGACGCAGGGCGTCGAGCGCAGTCGGGACTTCGTGACGTCGACGCTGCCGGTGACCGAGGCGCAGCTGGACCGGCTGGTGGACCAGGCCCGGCAGGGGTTGAGCGGCAGCTCGCCGGACCCGGTGGCGGGCGCCCGGACGGCCACCGAGGTGTTCGGTTCCGCACTGCTCGCCCTGGTGCTGCTCTTCTTCCTGCTCAAGGATGGCCGGTCGATGTGGCACTGGCTGGTGTCCCGGATGTCCGGCGCGACCCAGCCCGTGATGGCCGAGGCCGGCCGGGCCGGGTGGCAGACCCTTGGTGCGTACAGCCGGGGCACCATGTTGATCGCCGCGATCGACGCGCTCGGCATCGGGCTGGCTCTGGTGGTGCTGCGGGTGCCGCTGGCCCTGCCGTTGGCTCTGATCACCTTCCTCGGCGGGTTCGTGCCGATCATCGGGGCGACGGTGGCCGGTGCGGTGGCGGTGCTGGTGGCGTTGGCCGCGAACGGCCCCACCACCGCTCTGCTCACCCTCGCCGCGGTGATCGCGGTGCAGCAGATCGAGGGCAACCTGCTGGAGCCGCTGGTGATGAAACGGCAGGTACGGCTGCACCCGGCGGTGATCCTGGTGGCGGTCACGGCCGGCACGCTGATCGCCGGGATCGCGGGCGCCTTCGTCAGTGTCCCGATCACCGCCGTCCTCTGGCGCGTCATCGACACCGTCCAACAGCGCCGCGCTACCTCGGCTCTCGTGCCGGCGGAGTGATCACCGGCTGAGATGTGTGGTGAACCAGGTGCCAGCCTGGTCGGCGACCTGCTCCAGGGTGCCGGGCTCCTCGAAGAGGTGGGTGGCACCGGGGATCACCCGCAGCTCGCCGACCTCCCCCAACTCGGCCAGCGCCCGCTCGTTGAGCGTGATCACTTCCTCGTCCAGGCCGCCGACCAGGAGCAACGTGGGCGTACGCACCTGCGCCAGCGCTTCCTCGGCCAGATCCGGTCGGCCGCCCCGGCTGACCACGGCACCCACCCGATCCGCCCGGGACGACGCCGCGACGAGTGCGGCGGCGGCCCCAGTGCTTGCGCCGAACAGCCCGATGGGCACGTCACCGGCGGGGCGTTCCACTGCCAACCAGTCGACGATCCCGGCCAGCCGACTGGCCAGCAGCCCGATGTCGAACCGGAGTTCCGCGGTGCGCGCGTCCACCTCGTCCTCGGTCGGCGTGAGCAGGTCCACCAGCACCGTGCCGAGCCCCCGACCGTTCAGCGCACGGGCCACCGCCACGTTGCGCGGGCTGTGCCGGGAGCTGCCGCTGCCATGTGCGAACAGCACGACACCGACCGGCTGAGCGGGCAGCATCAGATCAGCGGGGAGTTGGGCATCGCCAACCGGAATGGCCACCGTGCTGCGTTGCTCGTCCATGCCCCACCTCCGTGAGTTCGCCTACGGGCCGGGTACCCCGCCGGCCGCGCCGCACGCACGCCGACGGCCGCGCCGGCGGGCCGCGTTTGCCCAAAGGGGCGCCGGGTACGCGACGAGTGACCGCAGACCGTGTCGGCGCAGCCGCGCCCCGACGGATCGCGAGGATCGCCATGGCCAAGCAGCAGATTTCCGAGCAGCAGCAGATGACCGAGCGGGCCCAGCGCGAACAGGACGCCGAGCGCAACCAGGACTTCGGGGACCAGGCCGCTTCGGCCCGGCTGCCCGACGATCCCAAGGCGGCTGCGCCCCGGGACGCGATCGGACGCCCGTCAACCGGCGAGCCGGTCTGACGTAGGTGCTGACCGGCGAGCCGGTCTGACAACTGGTGCGAGGCGGTTGGGGCGGGAGCGAATCCCGCCCCGACCGTCACTGCTCGCGCTCGGGCAGCCGCAGCAGCGGTGACCGGCCCGGTGGCTGCTCGGGCGCGGGGCCGGACGGCTCCGCCGGGGGCACCGGCACTGTCACCGGCTCGTCGCAGGTGACCCGTAGCACCTGGTCGTGGTGGCGTAGTTCCACCACGTCGTCCGGGCCGCCGTGGCGGAGCGAGTATGTCGTCTGGTGTGGTCGGACATCCACCCGCAGCGACAGCCCCCGCCACTGCAGGGAGAATTCCAACCGGCTGAGTCGGCTGGAGAGCCGGGGGGCGAAGGACAGCTCGCCGTGGTGGTCGCGCAGGCCGCCGAACCCGCTGACCAGGGCGAGCCACGCGCCGGCCAACGACGCCATGTGTACGCCGTCGCGGGTGTTCTCGTTGAGGTCGTGCAGGTCCATCAGCGCGGCTTCGCGCAGGTAGGTGTGCGCCAGCTCCGGGTGGCCCACCTCGGCGGCGAGCACCGCCTGGGTGCAGGCCGACAACGACGAGTCGCGTACGGTGCGGCGCTCGTAGTAGAGGAAGTTGCGCACCTTCTGCTCGGGGGTGAACGCGTCTCCCCGCCAGTGCATCGCGAGGACCAGGTCGGCCTGCTTGACCACCTGCTTTCGGTACAGCTCGAAGTACGGGTAGTGCAACAGCAGCGGATACTTCTCCGCCGGCGTGTGGGTGAAGTCCCATTCCTGGAGCCGGGTGAAGCCCTCCACCTGCTGGTGGACCCCAAGCTCCTCGTCGTACGGAACGTGCATCGAGGTGGCCGCGTCCCGCCAGCTCGCGGCCTCCTCGTCGGTGACTCCGAGGTGGAAGGCGTCATCCCGGTAGCGCATCACCACCTCGGCGGCGGCGAGCAGGTTCCGCTGTGCCATCAGGTTGGTGTAGACGTTGTCGTTCTTCACTGCCGTGTATTCGTCCGGGCCGGTGACGCCGTCGATGTGGAACTGCCCGTGCCGGTCGTGGTGGCCGATCGAGCGCCACAGCCGGGCGGTCTCGACCAGGAGTTCCAGCCCGATCTCCCGTTCCATCTGGGTGTCCCCGGTGACCATCACGTAGCGGCGCATGGCATCGGCGATGTCGGCGGCGATGTGGAAGGCCGCCGTGCCGGCCGGCCAGTAGCCCGACGATTCCGGCCCCTCGATGGTCCGCCAGGGGAAGGCGGCACCCTTGAGGTTGAGCGTCTCGGCACGCTCCCTCGCCGAATCCAACGTGCTGTGCCGCCATTGGAGAGCGCTGCGCACCGCGCTGGGCTGGGTGTACGTGAGCACCGGCAGGACGAACATCTCGGTGTCCCAGAACGCGTGCCCGTCGTAACCGGGGCCGGTCAACCCCTTCGCCGAGATCGGCCGCTGCTCGGCGCGGGCACCGGCCTGGAGCACGTGGAAGAGACCGAACCGGACCGCCTGCTGCACCTCCGGGTCGCCCTCGACCAGCACGTCGGACGCGTCCCAGAACGCGTCGAGGTAGTTTCGCTGCTCGCGGTGCAGGCCGTCCCAGCCGTCCAGCCGGGCCCCGGCCAGCGCCGCGCCGACCTGGTCGCGCAGTGCGGGCAGCGACCGCCGGCTCGACCAGCTGTACGTCAGGTACTTGACCACCCGCAGCTTCTCGCCGGGCTTGAGCACGCAGGCGATGGTGGTGCGGACCCAGTCCTGGTAGCCCTCGGACTCGATGGTGGTGTGGTCCGGGCCGTGGACCTCGTGCTCCATGGCGGCGGCGACCCGCAGCCCGGAGACCTTGGTGCGGTGGATCAGCTGCCCACCGTCCGGGGTGGTCAGCTCCTCCTCGGCCTGCAGGGGTGACTCCAGCACCGCCGCCACCCGGGGGTCCTTGCTCTGCGCGGGCAGCGACTCGTTGGCCACCAACTCGGACTGCACGATCAGCCGCAGCGGACCGTCGACGGCCTCCACCTCGTAGCTGATGGCGGCGACCGACCGCTGGGTGAAGGAGACCAGCCGGGTGCTGCGAACCTTGACCTCCCGGCCGGCCGGCGAGCGCCAGTGCAGCTCCCGGTGCAGGGTGCCGGCTCGCAGGTCGAGGATCCGCTCGTGGGCCAGCAGTTCCCCGTAGCGCACGTCGAGCGGCTCGTCGTCGACGAGCAGTCGGATCAGTTTGCCGTTGGTGACGTTGACGATGGTCTGCCCGGACTCGGGGAAGCCGTAGCCCGCCTCCGCGTACGGCAGTGGTCGCAGCTCGTAGAACGAGTTGAGGTAGGTGCCGGGCAGGCCGTGCGGCTCACCCTCGTCGAGGTTGCCGCGCAGGCCGACGTGCCCGTTGGAGAGCGCGAAGACCGACTCCGACTGGGCCAGCACGTCCATGTCGAGCCGGGTCTCCCGGACGTGCCACGGCTCGACCGGATAGGCCCGCTCCCGGATCACGCGGAGCCTCGTTCATCGGCGGGGTGGGCGGTGGCGGCACGGCCCGGCGCCGACGGGTCGGCGACGGCGAGCAGCTCGGCGAGGTCCTGGACCACGATGTCGGCGCCGTGCGCGAGCAACTCGTCGGCCTGCCCGACCCGGTCGACGCCGACCACGTAGCCGAAGCCACCGGCACGGCCGGCGGCCACCCCGGAGAGCGCGTCCTCGAAGACGGCGGCCCGTGTCGGGTCGACGCCGAGCAGTGTGGCCCCGGCGAGGAAGGTGTCGGGGTGCGGTTTGCCACGCAGCCCCTGGGCGCGGGCGACCAGGCCGTCGACCCGGGCCTCCAGCAGCGGTTCCAGCCCGGCGGCGGCGACCACCTCGCCACCGTTGGCGCTGGCCGTCACCACGGCCCGGCGCAGCCCGGCGGCCCTCGCCGCCTCCAGGTAGTGCACCGAGCCCGGGTAGACCTCGACGCCGGCGGTGCGGAGGCGTTCCAGCAGCAGGACGTTCTTGCGGTTGCCCACGCCGTTGACGGTGTCGGCGTCCGGCGGGTCGTCCGGGGTGCCCTCGGGGAGGACTATGCCGCGGGAGGCGAGGAACGAGCGGACGCCGTCGGCGCGGGGCCGCCCGTCGACGTAGCGGTTGTAGTCCGGGCCCGGGTCGAACGGTTGGAAGGGCTCGCCGGAGATGGTGGCTCGCTGCCGGAGAAACTCGTCGAAGGTCTGCTTCCAGGCGGCGTTGTGCACGCGGGCGGTCTGCGTCAGCACACCGTCCAGATCGAAGAGACAGGCGGTCACGTGAGCAGGTAGGCCCAGCACGGTACGAATCTATCCACCCCGCTGGGCCCGCAAACCCGTTTCGGTCGCCCCGGCGCGCCTCAGTTGGGCCGCAGCGTCCAGATCACGGTCATCGCCGAGGTCGGCTTGCCCTCCTCGGTCGCGATCTCCACCTCGACCGGGAACTCCGGCCGCTGACCGGACTCCAGCTCCTCGATCACCTCGAGCGCCGGCCGCCCGAGCCGCGCGGTGGCCAGCATCGGGCCCATGGCGAGCTTGCGGTAGGCGATGTCGGCCCGGACGGCGAGCGGCACGGCCCGGTCGAGCAGCTGCCCGAAGGCGGCCAGCACGACCGCGCCGGAGGCCGTCTCGCCGAGGGTGAACATGGCACCGGCGTGCGGGCCGCCGATGTGGTTGTGGGTGGCTGGCGAGTCGGGCAGCCGGACGACCGCCCGCACCCCGCCCTTTGCCTCGGGTGCCACCTCGACGAACTCGATACCGAGCGTACGAGCGAAGGGCACCGCTTCCAGGATGCCGGCCGCCACCTGGCGGGAGTCGATGGTCATGTCCTGACGTTACTCGCCGGTAACCAGGCCGGCAACCAGGGTCTTTCCCCGCTCGACCGGTGCTCAGAGGTTGGCGATCGTCCGCAGGATCTCCGCGTAGAAGTTGCCGTCGATGCTGCGGAAGAAGGCGAAATCCTGGCCCGGGTCACCGAAGAACGGGCGCAGCGTCCACGCCAACTGGGTGCCGACGAAACCGAAGAGCAGGATCCAGATGTAGAGCAGGGTCATGCTGGCCGGCCGCTGCGACGGGTCGCCGCGCCGGACGGGCGGGCTGCCCCACGGGCGTTGCCCCACCGGGGCGCCCGGAGGGAACGAGACGCCCGCCGGCTGGCCGGCCCACTGCGCCGGAACGTGCGCCGGAACCGGCGCGGCGGTCGCTGCGCCGTTCGACGTCGACTCGGCAACCGCGGCCCCGACCGGCACGGCCACCGGCTCGGCACCCTGACCGGCGGCCGGGGTCGCTCCGGCGGGCACGGCGGCCGGCACAGCCTGGACCGGGGCCGGGGCGGCCTGGACCGCGACCGGCGCGTTCGCCTGGGCGTTGGCGGCCTCCGGCGCGAGCAGGCCGTGGTCGTTGAGCACCTGCATCCCGCCGGTCAGGAAGCGCAACCCGACCACTGCCGACAGGGTCAGGATCGCCACGTTGAGCAGCTTGAAGAACCCGTAGTCGGGCGCGGTGATCAGGAAGAAGAGGCTGATCGGCGCGAACGCCACGGCGAGCATCGAGGTGACCGTGATCGCCACCATCACCAGCGCCAACGACTGACGCACCGACAGCCGGGCGCCGAAGACCAGGTTGAACAGGTAGAGCGTGGGCAGGCAGATGGCCAGCGTGACCAGGAACAGCAGCGGCAGCTTCAACGCGGAGGTCAGCGCCATCAGCGGGCTGTGGAAGGCGCCCAGCACCGCGCCGTAACAGGCCAACGCGATGGCGGAACTGCTCAGCATGCGAACGGTCAGCGCGTTGAGGTCACGCTCGGCCACGATCTGCTGCCAGATGCTCCCGCGATCGCGCAGGATGCGCTCGATGACGAGCGGGCTGGGACGGTCACCCGACACGGGTGCACCCCTCTCGGAGGTCTTTCACTGTGGACTGGGTGCGCAGACGGTAGGACACCGGACGGTGGGCCCGCCACCCCGCTCCGGCGAGTCGTCAGCGCCAACCCACGTCGATCCGGGCGCCACGCTCGTCGAAGAAGTGCAGCGCGTCCATCCGGACCGAGACGGCGAGCGGATGACCGGCGCTGACTGCCGGGTACGGCGCCAGCCGCACCGCCAGCTCCGCCGGGCGGCGGTGGTGCCGGCCCGGGTCGGGAAGCACGCTGGTCTGGGTGCCGCCGCCACTCGAGGCCTCCTGCGGCTCCACCGGCTTGCCGGTGAGGCGCTGCATCACCGAGCCGAACCGACGCAGGCCGCGCTGACCGACCGGCGGCGATTCGACCGGCGCACCCATCTCGTCGACCACGACCGCTGTCGCACCGATGTCGAGGAACGCCAGCGACTCGTGCCCGTGGTGCTCCAGGTAGCGGATCCGCCCCCGCAGCACGTCGCCGGGGCTGTCCGGGGCGACCGGGGTGAGTGCCTCGGCCCGCATGCCGACCACGATCCGCTCACCGTGGTAGTGCGCCACCGCCCGACTGCGAATGTCGTTCCAGGGCAGGTAGAGCGACTGGTCACCGAGGTTCAGCGTGACGTACCGGTCGAGGTGGACGTAGACCGACGCCTCCAGCAGGTTCATCCGTGGGCTGCCCAGGAAGGCGGCCACGTAGAGCGTCGCCGGCCGGCCGTACACCTGGGTGGGTGTGCCGACGTCCTGGAGCACGCCGCGGCGCATGATGGCGACCCGGTCGGCCATGGTGAGCGCCTCGGCCTGGTCGTGGGTGACGTAGACGGTGGTGACCCCCAGCTCCCGGGTCAGGCCAGAGATCTCCGCGCGCAGCTCGGCGCGCAGGCCGCTGTCCAGATTCGAGAGCGGCTCGTCCATCAGGAACAGGCCGGGCCGCCGGACGATCGCCCGACCCATCGCCACCCGCTGCCGCTGGCCGCCGGAGAGCTGGCCCGGCTTACGGGCCAGCACGTCGCCGATGCCCAGCGCGCTGGCCACGTCGCTGACCCGCTCGTCCCGCGGCTCCTGCTCGATTCCCGCGAGGCGCAGTGGGAAGGCGATGTTGTCGCCGACGCTCATGTGCGGGTAGAGCGCGAAGTCCTGGAAGACCATTGCGATCTTGCGGTCGCGCGGAGGCAGGTCGTTCGCCAACTCCCCGTCGAGCAGCACCGCGCCCTGGGTCGGATCCTCCAACCCGGCGATCATCCGCAGCACCGTCGACTTGCCGCAGCCGGACGGCCCCAGAAGCACCATGAACTCGCCGTCGTTCACATCAAGATTGATGCTGTCGACTGCCAGCGTGCCGTCCCTGAAGACCTTGCTCACGTCCTTGAGCGTGACGGTGCTCACCGTCGTCCCCCCCAGCTCGTCTGCCGAACCCCACAAGACTGTGACCAGGATCATTGGATCCGCACATCGGGTAAACGTCTCATGTTCGACGGATGACGCCGCAATTACACGACAAAGGAGACGGACAGCGCGGTCAGCAGCGCGAAGATCGCGCGCTGGGCTCCCCCAGGAAAACCTCACGCACCACCCGTTCCGCCGCGTGCCCGTCGTCCAATGTGCAGAACCGGCCGCGGAAATGCTCACGGGCCTTGGTCGCCGCGTCGGAGCGCACCGCGTCGGTGCGGAACAGGTCGACCAGGTCGGCGAAGGTGGTGACCACCGCGCCCGGTGGTTCGGCAGTCACGTCGAAGTAGACCCCTCGGGCCAGCCGGTACGCCTCCCAGTCCGGGGTATAGAGCACGATCGGCCGGTCCAGCACCGCATAGTCGAACATCGCCGACGAATAGTCGGTGATCAACACGTCGGCTATCAGGTAGAGATCCTCCACCCGTTGGTGGCCACTCACATCGCGAACCCGTTCCCAGTCCACCGGCCGACCGGGGCGACGGTCACGGTCGTGGAAATAGTGGCTGCGCATCAGCAGCCGGCCCGAGTCACCCAGCGCCCGCACGAACCGGTCCGGGTCGAACGGCGGCCGGTAGCCGGGAAGATGCTCCCGGTGTGTCGGGGCGTACAGCACGACCTGCTCGTCGGGGCCGACGCCGAACTCCGCGCGCAGCCGACGCACCTCGTCCGGACCGGCCGTCACCAGGCGGTCGTTGCGCGGGTAACCCACCTCCAGAGTCGTGTACGTGGCCGGGTACGCCCGGTCCCACATCTGGGTGGAGAAGCTGTTCGCGCTGACGCTGTAGTCCCAACGGTCCACCCGGCGCAGCAGCCCGGCGAAGTCCATCCGACCCGCGCCGATCGGGTAGCGCTGCTGGTCCAGCCCCATCACCTTGACCGGAGTGCCGTGGTGGGTCTGCAGGTGCACCTGCTCCGGCCGCTTGCGGACGAAGTCCGGAAAGTTGACGTTGTTGACCAGCCACCGGGCGCGGGCGAGGACCCGGTAGTACGCCGGCGTGCCAGCGACCACGTACTCCACCCCGGCCGGCACGCTGTCCACCCGGTCCCGCCGCACGATCCACACTCCGCGCACCCCCGGCGCCAACGTCCGGGCAGCTTCGTAGATCGCCGCCGGGTTGCAGGAGTAACCCCGGAACCAGTAGGCGGCGTACACCGCGAGCGTCGGGTCGACCGGCCGACGCAACTCGGCCCGGTAGTACTCGCGCAGCAACCCGTCGCGGGTCAGCCGGGCACCGCGGCGCGCGACCGGGCCGACCCGACGCCGGGCGGTGCGGGTCTGCCGACGGGCGGCGTCGCGGGCCCGGCTGGCGGCCCGCAACGCGCTGAAGGTGCGCCAGCGGCCGGACGCGACGAGCCGGTGTTTGATCCCTTCCACCCCGTCCGGCACCGGATAACCGCCGGCCGGCAGCCAGCGCTCGTAGTCGGCGGTGATCTGCGCGAAGAACGCCGGTCGCAGCTCCGGGGCGATCCGCTGGCCGTTGCCCAGCACGGTCAGGTAATGCCAGATCATCCGCTCGAAGACCGCCGGCCGCAGGGCGTCCGTCGCCGAGCCCCACGCGTCCATCAGGTGGAAGACCCGGTGCCACTGTGGGAAGACCTCGAAGTGCCGGTCACCCCGGGTCCGGGTGATCGCGCCGGCGCGGCGTTGCCGGTAGTTGACGCACACCCGATCGAGTACGCCGATCCGCTGCGCCGCCATCAGCACCGGATAGCTGAACGAGACGTCCTCGTACCAGCCCGGCGCGAAGCGCAGCCCCAGGCCGGCCAGGAACTCCCGGCGGACCAGCCGGTTCCACGCGGTGTGCAGCAGGTGCATCACCTCCGGCCGGTCCCGCAACCGGAAGGTGTCCGCGCCGGGCGACTCCGGGAACACCTCGGCCATCGCGCTGCGGGTCGCGGTGTCGTTCCAGTGGGTGCGGACGTGGTCGACCAGCAGCACGTCGGGGCGGGTCGCCCGCAACCGCTCGGCGACCTCGGTCAGGCACTCCGGCGCCAGCCAGTCGTCGCCGTCGAGGAACCACACGTACTCGCCGACGGCCCGGTCCAACCCGATGTTGCGGGCTGGACCGAGGCCGACGTTCTCCGACAGCCGAACCGAGCGGACCCGCTGGTCGCGGGCCGCGTACTCGTCGATGATCTCGCCGCTGGCGTCCGGCGAGCAGTCGTCGACGGCGATCACCTCGATGTCGGTCTCCGGCTGACCGAGGACCGAGTCCAGACATTCACGCAGGTATCCCTGCACACGGAAGGCCGGCACCACGAAGCTGATCAGGGTCATCCGGCCGTCCCTCCGTCAGTGCGGCGCGGCACCTCCAGCGCCCACCGGCGCGACCGACGCCCGCGCGCTACGGGCCGGTCGCACGAACCAGGCCAGGACGACGCTCACCACGAAAACCACGAGAAGGTACGCACCGAGTGTAGCCAGCCCGATACCCACGATGCCGGCAATCGCCGCGAGGGCCAGCAGCGCCGAGCGCCCCTCCCAGCCCAGCGTGAACGCGTGCAGCGGCGGTGCCGCCTGCCGCTTCTCCAGCCGGGCCGTCAGGTCGTAGTGGTGCACGGTGAGCACGAAGACGTACCCGAAGATCAGCCAACCCGGTGCCTCACCGACCACCCCGACCGCGATGGCGAACAGGTACTCGGCGGCCCGCAAGGCCGCGGGCACCAGCCAGTCCAGCGGACCGTTGTGCGCGGCCCCCGCGCCCAGGCCGCCGACCAGCAACACCAGCAGGGCCACCGGCACCGCCCAGCGCAGCCCGTCCGGCGAGTCGCCCCACAGCGCCGCGACCAGCAGCACCGCCGGGCCGAGCGCGGCGATCACCGCCAGGGTCAGCGGCCCCATCGGGCGGACCACCGGCAGCCAGCGGGCCAGCGGGCCGTCGTCGCGGTGCAGGGTGGCGTCGACCGTGTCCAGCACCGGCACCCTCATCCAGCGGGCCCGCAACGTCCGCAGCGCCCCGGTGTACGCGAACGCCAGCACACCCCAGACCAGCACCGCGATCAGGCTGACCAGCGGGTTGAACAGCGCAACGGTCAGCGCGATCAGCGCCCACCGCTCGCCGATGGGGAAGACGACGGTCCGCTTCAGCCAGTACGACAGCGACCCGGTGTCCGCCTGCACACGGGTCGACGCCGCGTTGAGCCGGTCACCGATCCCGCCGCTGGCACCCGCCGCAGCTCTCGGTCGACGGGCCGCCTCGTCGTGCAGCACCCCGTACCAGGTGTCGGTCATGTGCCGGACGGTCTGCAACGTCATCGCGGCGATCGCGAGCGCCCAGCCGTTGCCCAGCCCGGCGTGGCTCACCCCGAAGCCCAGGCCGGCGTAGACCAGGTATTCCTTCGCCCGGTCCGCCATCGTGTCCAGCCAGCCACCCCAGGCGCTGAAGTGCCGGGTGTAGCGGGCCAACTGGCCGTCCACGCAGTCCAGCACGAAGCCGAGGTAGAGCAGCACCGCGCCGCCGACCAGCGCGGGTCGCCCACCGACCCCGAACAGCACCGCCGCGGCCAGCGCGAACAGCACCGAGATCGCCGTCACCCCGGTCGGGGTGAGCCGGAACCGGGCCGCCCACCGGACCACGTACGGGGACCAGGTGCTGACGAAGTAGGTGGAGAAGAAGTCGTCCTTCTCCTTCACCGACAGCCGCAACTCGGCCCGGTCCTCGTCGACAGCGGTCACCGCCGCCTCGGCAGCGGTCAGCTCGTCCTCGTCCTCGACCCGGCGGGCGACGAGCAGGCGTACCCGCTGGGCGAAGATCAGCGTGCCGAGCGCCGCGAGACCCGCGAAGAGCCGGTCCACGGCGGACCCGGGGCCACCCGCCGCGGCGCGGGCGGCTGCGGCGAGGGTCGGCAGGTCGTCCACGCCGACCCGCAGCGCGCCGCCGAACACGCCGGTGGCGTCCCCGTCGAGGGCGTCCAGGGCGCCGGCGTCGACCACCTGGCCGCGTTCCTCCCGCACGGCAGTGCGCCCGGGCACCGGCGGGTCGCCCAGCACCAGCGCCACCGTGGGCCCCACCGGGCTGGTGGCCAGGTGCCGCAGCACGGCGGTGTGCGCCACCAGGTCGGTGCCGGTGACCAGCACGGGGGCGGTGGAGGTGGCGACCAGCGCGGTCAACTCGTCGAGGGTGGCGGCGAAGCGCACCTCGTCGGCACCGGCCCGGCGCAACTGGGCGGCCAGACGGTCGGCCAGCGGCTCACCGGTCGCGGTGGTCAGGCCCGCTGCCGGCGACCCGGCGGCGAGCACGATCGCGAGCGTCACCGCGGGACCGCGGCGTGGTACGCGTCGAGCGCCTCGGCGATGGTGCCGTCGAGCGTCAACCGGCCCGCGTCGAGGTGCAACCCCCGACGACAGAACCGGGCCAGGTCCTTTTCGTTGTGTGACACCAACACCAGCGTGCGCCCCTCCCCGAGCAGACGATCAATCGTCGCGTAACACTTCTTGCGGAACTCCGCGTCCCCGACCGCGGTCACCTCGTCCATCAGCAGGATCGGGTGCGGCAGGTGCGAGATGATCGCGAAGCCGAGTCGCACCTTCATGCCCGACGAGTAGTGCCGGACCGACGTGTCGATGGCCCGCTCCACCTGCTCACCGGCGAACTCGACGATCTCGTCGAAGTGCCGCTTCAGGTAGCCCGTCGACAGCCCGTGCAGGCCACCGACCAGGTGCAGGTTCTCCCGCCCGGTCAGGTCGTTGGAGAAACCGGCGGACAACTCGAGCAGCGGTGCCACCGCGCCGTGCACCCGGATGTCGCCCTCGTCGGGGATGAGCACCCCGGCGATCAGCCGCAGCAGGGTGCTCTTGCCGGTGCCGTTGCGGCCGATCACGCCGACCGTCTCGCCGGGTTCGATGGTGAACGACACGTCCCGCAACGGCCAGAACTGGCCGGGCAGGGCACCACGCGCACCCCGGTGGATGAACAGCTCCCGCAGGCGCAGCTGACGGCGACGGTTCCGCACGAACCGGATGCCCAGGCCGTCGGCCTCGATGATCGGGGTGGCCACGTCAGAGTTCCTTGAGCACTGCGGGTTCCAACCGGCGGAACGACCACCAGCCGGCGGCCAGCACCAGCAGGCTGCCGACGACGGTGGTGGCGAGCAGCCGGGCGTCCG
This sequence comes from Micromonospora sp. M61, assembly GCF_018070245.1. Classification (NCBI taxonomy): domain Bacteria; kingdom Bacillati; phylum Actinomycetota; class Actinomycetes; order Micromonosporales; family Micromonosporaceae; genus Micromonospora; species Micromonospora sp. M61. Next base: position 102,647 of record NZ_JAGPYA010000021.1, read on the forward strand.
GGAACTCGTCCGGGTACCAGATCGCGTGATGCAACTGGAAGATCCCGACCAGGGGGTTCAGCTCGTACACCACCTTCAGCCAGCCGGGCAGGCCGGACTCGCGGACCAGGCTGAGCGGATAGATGATCGGCGTGGCGTAGAAGAGCACCCGGATGATCAGCCGCATCAACCGTTCCACGTCGCGCATCAGCACGTTCCAGGCGGACAGCAGCAGGGCGAGCCCGGTCAACAGGACAGCCTGGACGGCCACCGCGAGCGGCAGGGAGAGCAGCGACCAGCCGGGGTGGATCCGACCGTGAACCGCGTAGATCACCGCGATGGCGATCAGGATCGGCAGGCCGGCCGCGTACTCGGCGAACCGGCCGGTGACCCGGCCGATCGGGAAGATCTGACGCGGCACGTTCATCGTGGTGATCAACCGGGACTGGCCGGTCAGCGCGTTCGTGGCCTCGCTCAGGGCCGAGCTGGCCCACATCCAGGCGAAGATGCCGGTGATCAGGAACAGCGGGTACGACCCCGCCGCCTCGCCGAGATGCCGGCCGGTGTCGCGGGAGTAGAGCACCCCGAACACGAACCAGTAGATGGCGCCCATGCCGAGCGGCTCGATCAACGACCAGAAGTAGCCCAGCACCGACTGCTGGTACTTGACCGCCAGGTCCCGCCTGACCAGGATGCGCAGCGAGTTGCGGTGCGACCACAACGCCGCGACGCCAGAGGTCACCGCGAGCCTCCCGCCTCCTGAAACGGACGACAGGTTAGCAGTCGGTGAACGAATGCCCCGAATCGACCGGACTCAGCACTCGATCACATTGACGGCCAGACCGCCACGCGCCGTCTCCTTGTACTTGACCTTCATGTCGGCGCCCGTCTCCCGCATGGTCTTGATGACCTTGTCCAGCGACACCTTGTGCACACCGTCGCCGCGCAGCGCCAGCCGGGCGGCCGTGATCGCCTTGATGCTAGCCACCGCGTTCCGCTCGATGCAGGGGATCTGCACCAGGCCACCCACCGGATCACAGGTCAACCCGAGGTTGTGCTCCATCCCGATCTCGGCCGCGTTCTCCACCTGCTCCGGGGTGCCACCGAGCACCTCGGCCAGCCCCGCCGCCGCCATCGAGCACGCCGAACCGACCTCACCCTGGCAGCCCACCTCCGCACCCGAGATCGAGGCATTCTCCTTGAACAACACCCCGATCGCGCCGGCCGTCAGCAGGAACCGCACCACACCGTCGTCGGACGCCCCCGGCACGAACCGGGCGTAGTAGTGCAGCACCGCCGGAATGATCCCGGCCGCCCCGTTGGTCGGCGCGGTGACCACCCGGCCACCGGCGGCGTTCTCCTCGTTGACCGCCAGGGCGAACAGCGTCACCCAGTCCATCGCGTGCAGCGGGTCGGGCGTCCCGGCGTCCGCCTCCAGGCCGCGCCGCAGCTCCGCCGCGCGCCGCCGGACCTTCAACCCCCCAGGGAGTACGCCGTCGCGCTCACAGCCGCGCTCCACGCACTCCCGCATCACCCGCCAGATCTCCAGCAGGCCCGCTCGGATGTCCGCCTCGCTGCGCCAGGAACGCTCGTTGGCCAGCATCACCTCGCTGATCGACAGCCCGGTGCGGGTGGTGACCTCCAACAGTTGCGCCCCGGTCAGGAACGGGTACCGAACCACTGTGCTGTCCGGCTTGATCCGGTCCGCGCCGGCCGCGGCCTCGTCCACCACGAACCCGCCACCGACGGAGTAGTAGGTGCGACTGCGCAGCTCGGCGCCGGCCCCGTCGTACGCCGCGAAGGTCATCCCGTTCGGGTGGTACGGCAGCGACCGGCGACGGTGCAGCGTCAGATCCCGGTCCGGGTCAAAGTCGATCTCGTGGGCGGCCAGAATGTTGATCCGCCGCTCGGCCCGGATCCGCTCGACCCGAGGACCGACGGTGTCCGTGTCGACAGTCTCCGGCGACTCACCGGACAACCCCAGCAGCACCGCCGGGCCACTGCCGTGCCCGTGCCCCGTGGCACCCAGCGAGCCGAACAGCTCAGCCTGCACCCGTGCGACGTCGCTGAGCAGCCCGTCGGCCTTGAGCCCGCCAACGAACGTACGCGCGGCCCGCATCGGCCCCACGGTGTGCGAGCTGGACGGCCCGATACCAACGCTGAAGAGGTCGAAAACACTGATCATGGCCGCGCTTCCTCGCCGTCGTCCCGGCGTACGGGACCCGGCCGGGTCGTGACCGCCGGTCTGACGGCCCCGCTCGTGACCGCCCGGGGTATGGGTGCCGGTCACCCGGGGTGTGGGTGGCCGATCTGCCAGCCTACCCGCCCAGCTCAACGCCCACCCGGCCGCTGGGAGGCGAGCACCTGACCGCCGTCTCGCGGCCATTGCAAGATCACGCTCGATCCATGTTGCAGTGGTCTGGGCCCTTCCCCGAGGCCACCCCGTGAACGAGCGCGATCTTCACCGGTCCCGCCGTGCGCGGCGCTCGGGCGCGGCGCGGGCGGGTCGCGGGGAGGCATCAGCGAGGGGCTGCCCGGGTAAAGCACCTACGGGTCCACGGGCCACCGCTCATCCTCGGGACCGAGGGCGAGGTGGCCACCCCCTTCTACCGTGGATTGCAGACGCGGCGCACTGCCGCAGAGTGGGAGTACGACGATGAGTCGCAAACTGGTCCGGCCCCGCGAGGGGCGCATGCTCGCCGGTGTCTGCGCCGGCCTCGGTCGGCGGTTCGGCATGTCCGCCGGGATGGTCCGGCTGCTGTTCCTGCTGTCCCTGCTGCTGCCCGGCACCCAGGTGATCGTCTACCTGGTCCTCTGGGTTCTCATGCCGAACGAGGATCGCTACCTGGCCTCCACCCAGCACTGACCCCCACCCCTCAAGCGCGCCGCGCGTGCGGGAGGCCACTACAACCCTGTTGTAGTGG